>JADGOT010000202.1 GCA_017882805.1 Glaciihabitans sp.
GCGTGAGCCTGGCGCTGCCCTTCGAGGTCGCGGGCGGCGCTGGTGTGATTGCCGCCCTGATCTTCTTCCGGTTCCTGCGCAGACTCCCGAACGCTGAGGACGTTGACAACGGCGATCGACCCGCTCCCCTGGTCGGACCAACGGGGTTGCCGCTCGAGGACTGAGGGAATTCCCCCGCTCGTTCTCGGTTGAACCCGAGGTGACCAAATTGATGATCGTTGTTGCAAGTGTTCGCCCCGGCCGTGTCGGCCTCCCGATCGCCGAGTGGGTCAGAGCAGAAGCGACAAAGACCGGCAAGTTTGAGATCGACTTCGTGGACCTCGCCGAACTTGCCCTCCCGTTCATGGACGAGCCCAAGCATCCAAGTCTGCGCCAGTACACCAAGCAGCACACGCTGGACTGGAGCGCCCGAGTGGATGCCGCTGAGGCGTTCATCTTCGTGACTCCCGAGTACAACTACAGCTTCTCGCCAGCCCTCAAGAACGCGCTCGACTTCCTAAACAAGGAGTGGTGGCGCAAGCCGCTCGGATTCGTCAGCTACGGCGGTGTCTCTGGCGGTACCCGAGGAGTGGCAGCCATTATGGCCATCACCTCGGCGCTCGGTCTTGTGCGGGTCGGCGCGAACGTCGAGCTGAACTTCGGCGGCAAGCAGGTGGTGAATGGTGTTTTCCAACCCCAGGAGAAGGAGATCGCGATCCTCGCCAAAGAGCTCGGGGAGCTCGACAACCTCTCCGGCTTCCTGACGCCCGCTCGCGCCTCCCTCACCTGACCCCCCTCACCTCAACGGAGGGTCGAGCGTTACGCCGCGAGGAGGGTGTCCATCGCGTCGAAGAAGGTCTGCCAGCCGGCCGTTGCCTGGTCGTATTCGTCCTGCGTCATAGGCCCGCCGGTCTGACGGAAGTGCATCTCGGTTCCACCGTCCACGGCGGCAAACGTCACAGTGACGAGCCCACGGGCATCGCCGGGCCGGTCGGTGAGCGTCATCACCAGTTTGTGCGGCCGGTCGACCTCGAGAAATTCGCCGAACCAGTGGATGTCGGGCATGTCGTTGCCCAGGATCATGGTCGCCTTCCAGGTGCCATCCGCGCGAACATCCATTGCAACAGAGTCGAGCGGAACCTCGACGCCGCTGCCACCCCACCAGGCGGCGAAGGAGGCGGGAGTCACCCAGGCGTCGAAAGCAGCTTCTGGTGTCGCCGCGAAGGTGCGGACGATCGTGGAGTTGGGTACGTCAGTCATTGGTCGCGCCTTTCGGATTGCTCGTGAGGTGCCGGTCGAGAGCGTCGAAGCTGTGCTCCCAGAACCGGCGGTAGCCGTCGATCCAGTCGGCCGCGGGCTCAAGAGTCGCAGCGTTCAATCTCGCCGGTCGCCACTGCGCGACGATACACTGGGTGTACGGGTTCGCACCTAGGCGAGCCATTCCACAGCGCAACGGAACCTAACCATGTCCGAAACCGTCGTCACCGCCGACGCCGACTCTGTCAGTCGGGGCGTCGCGCTGTTTTTGTCGCGGATGCTCGAGGATCCGCTGGTCAGCTGGACGTTCGAGGGCGTTGATCGCGAGCGGCTCCAGCCGCACGCATTCGCCTTCGTCATCGCGGCACTCGGCGGGCCCGATCTCTACATGGGACGAGACTTGCGCGTGGTGCACCAGCGATTCAAGCTCACGAACAAGCATTACGACGCCGCGGTGGAGCACCTTGTTCGCGCATTGCGCGACGCTGGCATTTCCGACGGAGTTCTCGCGGAGCTCGCGATCCGTCTCGAACCTCTGCGCGGACAGATCGTCAGCAACTAGGTAGTCCGCGTTAGCTCGGCTGCGTGGCGACCGGCTCCGTGTCGGGAATCGGGCTCGAATCCCGCCCGCGAAGGTCGGGATGCCAGCCGTGGAAGAGGAGCGCCACGAGTGCGCCCAGAAGCGCGAGAATCGTTGCGACGACAAAGCCGCCGATTGCGCCGTGGCTGTCGATGAAGAAGCCGGCGACCGCCGAGCCCGCGGCGGCTCCGATGAGCTGGCCGGTTCCGACCCAGCCGTAGGCTTCGGCCGTCTCGCTGAATCGAACGCTTGACGCCACGATGGCGGACATGACGCCGAGCGCCGGGGCGATGCCGAGACCCGCCACGAGCAGTGCGCCGGTGAGGGTCCAGAACGTGCCGAGGAATGGGAGCATGACGGCGACCGTTGCCAGTGCGATTCCCACCGCGACAATGACCATCCGTCGGGACAACGCCCATCGGTCCAGCTGCTGGCTGCCAAGAGCCAGGCCTCCCACGAGCGAGCCGATCGACCAGACCGCGAGCACGATGCCCGCCTGCGGACCGCCGTGCCCGAACACCGACACCACGTCGGCCTCCGTCGCGGCACACGCGCCGATCAGGAGCATGCCGACCAGGGTCGCCAGGATGACGGGTTTCTTGCGAAGCACCGCCCCGAGCGATCTCCGGCTGCGCGGGATGCGCACTTTGCCGACCTCCGGCGAGAGCAGGAACCACAGGCCGCCACCCAGCAGCAGTACTCCGGGGATGACGACGCCAAGAACCGTCGACACCTGGATGGAGACAAACGTGATGACGACGGGACCCGCGATCCAGATGATCTCCTGGGCGGACGCATCCAGTGCGAACAGCCGAGTCAGCTGGGCGGAGGTCACCATCTTCGGGTAGATCGTGCGCACTGCGGGCTGCACAGGCGGAGTGCTCAGGCCACCAAGAAAGCCCACCACCATGTAGAGCGGAAGGGTCATCCCGATGAACGCGATCGAGAACACCGTCGTGGCGCACACGAGCGTGGTCAGGATGAGAACCGGGCGCATTCCCCAGCGTCCCATCCAGCGGCTGGTGAGCGGGCCTGCGATAGCTTGGCCGACGCTGGTTGCAGCCAGAACGAGTCCGGCCTCGCCATACGAGTGAGTGACGTACTGGACGCGCAGCAGATAGGCGAGCGACAGCATTCCGTTGGGCAGTCGGGCCGTGAGTTGTGCGGCGATAATCCGGGCTACACCCGGAGTTTTCAACAGGCTGCCGTATGTACTCACAAGGCAACCAGCCTATCGCTCGATTTATCCACCGATCCCAGCCGCTGAACTGTCGGAGGATGACCTTAGCCTGTGTAAAAGTCATCGAACTTATGCACAACTGTGGACGACACGCCCACTATATGTAGTGGTTGACCGTCTACGGGTGCCCCGATATATAGTGATCAAGCCGCCTGGCAGGGGGCTGAAGTTCGGGCAATAAATTGGGGCACCTGACTGTTAAATCAATGGGGTGTCGCTGACGACTGTGCTGCTGTGCAAGCGCAGGTAGTTAGCGCATTTAAGAGGAGTTTTTCGTGGGAATTACCGTAGTCAAGCGCAATGGCGAGCGTGAGCCGTACGACGCGAACAAGATCAACCTCGCCATCGAGCACGCCAGCGCAGGTCTCGACGAAAACATCACGTGGGTGACCCAGATTGCGTCCGAGCTCGAACTGACACTGTTCGACGGGATCACTACCCAGCAGCTCGATGAGGCGGTCATTCAGGTCGCACTGCAGAACGTCAAGGATGACCCTGCATTCGATGTCGTCGCGGCCCGACTTCTGCTTAAGACGATCTACAAGCGCGTGCTCGGTGATTACGAGACCGACAAGCAACTCAAGCAACTCCACGAAGATCACTTTGCAGCCAACGTGAAGCGCGGTGTCGACGAGGGTCTGCTCGACTCCCGCCTCGTCGAGCTGTTCGACCTGAAGGTGTTGAGCGCTGCGCTCGAGCCAGCACACGACGAACTACTCAAGTACATCGGTCTTGTGACGCTCAACAACCGCTACGGCATCAAGGGCCGCAACGGCGATGCCCTCGAGGTTCCCCAGTACTTCTGGATGCGCATCTCGATGGGTCTTTCGCTCAACGAGGCAGACCCCACGGCGCACGCGCTCGCGTTCTACGCCAAGATGTCGAAGCTCGAATACATCGCCGCAGGCTCGACTCTCGTCAACGCGGGCACCGTGTACCCGCAGCTCGCCAACTGCTTCGTCATGGAAATGCAAGACGACATGGAGCACATCGCGAAGACAACTCGCGACGTCATGTGGCTCACGAAGGGCACGGGCGGCATTGGGCTCTCGGTCACCAAGCTGCGAGCGCAGGGGTCGCCCATCCGGTCGAACAACACGACCTCGACGGGCCCGATCCCGTTCATGCACACCATCGACTCGATCCTTCGCGCGGTCAGCCGCGGCGGCAAGAAGTTCGGCGCGCTCTGCTTCTACATGGAGAACTGGCACCTCGACTTCCCCGAGTTCCTCGACCTGCGTCAGAACTCGGGCGACCCGTACCGTCGCACCCGCACTGCCAACACCGCGGTTTGGATCAGCGACGAGTTCATGAAGCGCGTACAGAACGACGACGACTGGTACCTCTTCGACCCGCTCGAGGTGCAAGATCTCAACGAGCTGTACGGTCAGGCTTTCTCGACTCGCTACAACGAATACGTAGCCCGGGCCGAGGCCGGCGAGATGCGGATGTTCAAGAAGATCGGCGCTCGCGAGCAGTTCAAGTCGATCCTCATCTCGCTCCAGACCACCAGTCACCCGTGGCTGACCTGGAAAGACACCATCAACAACCGCGCCCTCAACAACAACACGGGCACGATTCACCTCTCGAACCTGTGCACCGAGATCACGCTGCCGCAGGATGTCGACAACGTCTCCGTCTGCAATCTTGTGTCGATCAACCTGTCGCAACATGTGCTCAATAACGAGGCTGCTGGGCTGAAGCTGGACTACGAAAAGATCGAGGCAAGCGCTCGCCTCGCGGTTCGTCAGCTCGACAACCTCATCGACATCACCCGGTCGTCGGTTCCCGAGGCGGACTTCTCCAACCACCAGAACCGCGCAGTCGGTCTCGGCGTCATGGGGTTCACCGACATCATCGAGCGACTCGGCGTCAGCTATGAGAGCGAAGCGGCGTACGACCTGATCGACGAGATCATGGAGCACGTCTCTTACGCGGCGATCGACGAGAGCGCTAACCTCGCCGTCGAGCGTGGCTCGTACCCGAACTTCGAGGGCTCCGGCTGGTCGAAGGGCATGGTTCCGATTGACACCATCGCGCTGACCGAGAAAGACCGCGGCTCCGAGATCAAGGTCAACCGCACCACCCGCCTCGACTGGGATGCGCTGCGCACCAAGGTCAAGGGTGGAATGCGCAACGCGACGCTCATGGCCATCGCGCCCACCGCATCCATTGGTCTCGTTGCCGGCACGACTCCGGGCTTTGACCCGCAGTTCGCTCAGATCTTCAGCCGTGCGACTTCTAACGGAAAGTTCCTCGAGGTCAACCGCAACCTGGTCAACGCGCTGCAGGCGCGGGGGCTATGGGAGTCGACCAAGGAGACCATCCTGCGCAGCCAGGGGGATATCCAGAGCATCGACGCAATCCCGGACGACATCAAGGCGACCTACAAGACCAGCTTCCAGCTGTCGCCGTACGCGTTCCTTGAGGTTGCCGCTCGTGCCCAGAAGTGGATCGATCAGGCAATCAGCCGCAACATGTACCTCGAGACGCGCGACCTCGGCGAGATGATGGACATCTACTTTGCCGCCTGGGAGCGAGGCGTCAAGACGACCTACTACCTGCACATGAAGCCCCGTCACACGGCTGAGCAGTCGACAGTCAAGGTAAACAAGTCGGAAGATTTGACGGCAGCCGCGAACGTGACCGCCGAGTCAACAACGTCGACCTCCGCTCCGGCAGCTCCGGCTCGTCGCGGCTTCGGCGGACTCGCATCGAAGGCGGACTCATGAACGACGAAGAGTACTTTGTCCCGGTAGATCCGATGGACGAACTCCAGTGCGATAGCTGCCAATAATGGGAATCCTAGGCACAGGCTTGCAAGAGGGACTCCTCCTCAAGCCGATCAAATACCAGTGGGCCATGGACCTCTACGACCAGGCGGTCGCGAACACGTGGTTTCCGAACGAGATCCAGCTGGGCGAAGACATCGCCGACTTCAAGAAGATGACGGATGAAGAGCGTCACGCCGTCACCTTCCTGATGAGCTACTTCAACCCCAATGAGCTGCTCGTCAACAAAGCGCTCGCGTTCGGCGTCTATCCGTACGTGTCTGCTGCCGAGTGCAGTCTGTACCTGGCCAAGCAGATGTGGGAAGAAGCCAATCACTGCATGAGCTTCGAGTACGTGCTCGAGACCTTCCCGATCGACCGTGACGCGGCGTACAACTCGCACGTCGACGTCCCGTCGATGGCTCGCAAAGAAGAGTTCGAGCTCAAGTACATCCGACGGATGACCGAGCAGACGCTCGACATCACGAGCACCGATGGCAAGAAGGACTTCGTTCGCAACCTGGTTGCGTACAACGTCATCCTCGAGGGCGTCTGGTTCTACTCGGGCTTCATGGTTGCCCTGTCGTTCCGCCAGCGCAACCTGCTGCGCAACTTCGGTTCACTAATGGACTGGGTGGTGCGCGACGAGTCGCTGCACCTCAAGTTCGGCATCAACCTGATCCTCACGGTGCTCGAAGAAAACCCCGACCTGCAGACCGAAGAGTTCGCGGCGGAGATCAAGCAGATGATCCTGGACGCCGTCGAGATGGAAGAGGAGTACAACCGCGACCTGCTCCCGGGCGGCATCCTCGGACTCAACTCGAGCTACATCAACCAGTACGTGAAGTACTTGGCCGATCGGCGGCTCGAGGAGCTCGGCTTCGAGGCCGAGTACAACGTCTCGAATCCGGCAAAGTGGATGGCCGCAGCCAACGACACCCTGCAGCTCGTCAACTTTTTCGAGTCGACAAATACGTCGTACGAGTCAAACGCTTCGGCAACCACTAAGAAGTAGCTTGCCGACAGAGATCCGCCGAATCGCCTATGGCACGCCCGCAGCCGACGTTCTGCTCGACGCCATGGACTCGGAGATGGGCGCGCTATACGCCAACATGCGGGAGACCCGGGATCCGGAGATCTCGCGGCTGGTCGGCATCGCGCTGACCGTACATCCCGAGGAGATGGTTGCCACGGTCGGTGCGTTCGACGGAGATGAACTCGTCGCTCACGCGGCGCTTCGACCGTTCGACGATGCGCTGGAGGTGAAGCGCGTTTACGTGCGGTCGGACCATCGCGGGCAGGGCATTTCGAAGCAACTCATGCTCGAGCTTGAAGCCATTGCCCGCGAGCGTGGCGTCACTTCGCTCATCCTGCAGACCGGTGGTCGGCAGACCGAGGCAATCGCCCTCTACGAGAAGCTCGGCTACGTACCCATCGACCGCTTTGGTGCCTACGAGCCGGTGCCGTTCTTCTTGTGCTTCGGGAAAACGCTGGAAAGCTAGCTGGTGCGGCGGCGTCGCAGTCTCGCGATGACAATCAGAAGCGCGCCGAGCACTACAATGCCGACCGCGAGCGGGATGGCGACCGGGCTGATCGAGACGCCGGTCTCTGCGAGCCCGCTCCAGCCGGCGAAAGCAACCTGGTCGGTCGTCCGGGTTGCCGCGAAGTCGAACTTGGTGGTCAGAGCTGCATCTGTGAACCAACCGAGGAAGGTTCGTCCCGATGCGGCGGGATCAGCCGGCTGGGTCGGGGTGTTGCCGGATTGGAATTCGTCGTCCGCCACCTGGGCGCCGTGCCCGTCCATCGTGAAGGAGACGCGCACGATCGGAACGGTGTTGTAGCCCTGCCAGGTCGGTGAGGTGAAGGCGCCCGCCGGAGTAGCAGTCGATCCGAACCGCCAGCGGTAGTTGACCGTCGGGCCTGGCGTTGGTCCAAATGAGCCACTCGCCCCCATGGCGGTGAACGTCGTGGGGGCGGCGCCGAGGAAGTCGACTTGAGCGAGGGCCGGATCCTGTCCGAAGGCCAAGTCGCCGAGGCTGGTCACCGTGCTCGGGATCACGATCGACGTGAAGTTGTTGTTGTTGAACGCGTTGTTGCCGATTGTGGTGACGTTAGGTCCCCACGTGACCGACGTGAGGTCCGCACCACCGAAGGCGTCGAACGGGATGGTGGTGATAGCGGCCGGAATCGTGATCGAGACAAGATTGGTCTGGGCAAAGGCCGCCTGACCAATGCTGGTGAGTCCCGCGGGGAGGGTTACCCCGGTCAGGCTCCCGTTGGACGAGAACGCGCCATCGCCAATGCTCGTTACCGTGGCCGGGAAGGTAACCGACGTGACACTCTTCGAGGCGAAAGCGTTCGGCCCGATGCTAGTGACGTTGTACGTA
Source organism: Glaciihabitans sp. (assembly GCA_017882805.1). GTDB lineage: Bacteria > Actinomycetota > Actinomycetes > Actinomycetales > Microbacteriaceae > Galbitalea. The sequence continues at coordinate 8,215 of JADGOT010000202.1, forward strand.
TTCGGCCCGATGACCACTGTCGCAGGAATCGCAACAGCACCGCCCGCCCCGGTGTAACCCGTGATGACTGCTCCCGCGGTGACGTTGGCGTCGTCTGCGCTGGTGGTGAAGAGGCCGGTCGTGCCGGTCACGGTGGCTGCGGATGCTGCGGGAACGAGCCCCAGTACCAGCCAAGCCGACAGAGCCACCACTGCGGCTACACCGATCGCGCGACGCTTCACAAAGACCATCCTCGGGATAAGAGATTCGCGCGAAGTGCGCTGACCAAAATAGTAGTGGTTTCCGGCAGGATCTCGGCGCAAAGCTGTACGCCGAGCAGCTTTCCTGACCTCGGCGCGTGACGCGAAGGGGGGTTAGCAATCCGCGTTCGGATTCGATTGGATAACTCCATGGGGGCGTCGTTGGTACACCCGTGTGTCTTCCCCGTAGGGTTCCACTAATCCGATTGCCCGCACCACCCTGCACTATCACCTAGCTCGGCAGCGTTGCCGGAATTTTCAAGACTTTTCATCAACGCCTACCCGGGGAGAACGATTCGTGAGTGCACGCCTGTTCCGAGTTCTATCGCGTCGAGTTGTCGCGCCAATTGCCCTGTTTGCCATCGTCGGGCTAGTCCTGACGGGATGCGCCAGCCAGGTGCAGGAGCGCGCAAACCCGACGCCGCCGCACGTCGTCACGATCGAGGGCCCGATCACGGATCACGACGCTGATCTGCTCTCCGCATCGTGGAAGGCGTGGGAGAAGGCGAACCACATCACGATCCTGTACACGGGAACGCCAGAGTTCGAGTCCTCCATTGCGGTCGAAGCACAGCAGAGCAACGCACCGGACCTTGCCATCTTCGCTCAGCCAGGCATCGTGAACGACCTCGCTTCGCGCGGGTACATTCAGCCGCTGCCGAGCCAGGTGATGTCGAACGTCACGAAGAATTTCCCCACCGCGTGGTCGAAGTACACGACCAACGGGGGCAACGACTACGCAGCGCCCCTGCTCGCGAGCGTCAATGGCTGGATTTTCTACTCACCCAAGCAGTTCACCGCCCTTGGCGTCAGTGTTCCGAAGACCTGGAAGGAACTCCTCGCGCTCAGTGACGAGATCAAGAACACGACGGGAAGTGCTCCGTGGTGTGAAGGCTTCAGCAATGGCGCCGAGAGCGGGGCGGACGGCGAGAGCTGGGTGGATGACCTCGTGCTTCGCGCCGCCGGAGCGAGCGTCTATGACCAGTGGGTCAACCACGAGATCCCGTTTACCGATCCGCGCATCGAGGCGGCGTTTAGCGATGTCGCGTCCGTTCTCCTCGACCCAACCCTCGTGAACGCCGGTGTCGGGGGCGTTGCCAGCATCAACACGGCGACTACGCCTCGTGTTGCCTCGGCGCTCGAGAGCGGCAAGTGCGCCCTCACTCATCAGGACTCGTCCTTCGTCAACCAGCTCACCGACTCGAACGGCAAGCAGGCATCCATCAAGCCCGACGGTGACTACTGGGCATTCCCTCTTCCCCCGGTGGCGGTGGGATCGACGCCAGTCACCGGCGGCGGCTACTTCGTGTCGGCGTTCTCCACTAGTCCGGACACGGTCAAGGTGCAGCAGTACCTCTCGAGCAGCGCTTGGGCGAAGTCCCGTGTGAGCCTCGGCGGCGCGATCAGCCCCGACCTAGCGCTCCCGGCATCATTGGATCTGACTCCACTCGAACAGGAGTCGACGAAGCTGCTGCAGAGCAAGAACACCATCTTCCGGTTCGATGCCGCGGGACTGATGCCCGCGGTAGTCGGCTCGGGCACCTATCTCTCGGGCATGGTGGACTGGGTGAATGGATCGCCCACCAAGACGGTGCTGAAAACCATCAAGCTGTCCTGGCACTAGCACTGCCGGAGCTACATCCGTTCGATGAGGGTGGCGTTGGCCATACCGCCGCCCTCGCACATGACCTGAAGGCCGATCGTGCCCCCGGTCTGCTCGAGGGTATTGACCATGCTTCCGAGCAGCCTTGTGCCGCTCGAGCCGAGGGCGTGCCCGAGGGCGATCGCCCCACCGCGCGGGTTGACCTTGTCTGGCTCAGCACCGACGTCGTGCTGCCAGGCCAGAACTACAGGAGCGAACGCCTCGTTCACCTCGAACGTGTCGATGTCCTCAATCGACAGCCCGGAACGGGACAGGATGCGACGGGTCGCCGGGATCACTCCCGTCAACATCTCGATCGGATCTGAGCCGACGACCGCGAAGTTGGTGAAACGGGCGCGCGGAGTCAGGCCGAGCTCGGCGGCCTTCTTCTCGCTCATGATAAGAACCGCGGAC
>JADGOT010000203.1 GCA_017882805.1 Glaciihabitans sp.
ACGACGTCCCCGTCTTCACCGCGCTGCGCGACGCCTTCCTCGACAGCCCCTGGAGCATCCCAGCCACAGCCTGACCTCGGTCACCTCAGACCGGCGGCCACGACCCCTGAATGGATACCCACTGGCGACACCGCCGCAGATCAGGTAGAACTACCAACGCCAGCCACCGGGGAAATACGTGAACGACCAGGTAAGGAATTACCTGAACGTCGACAACCAGCAACTCGCCCCGCCGACCCCCGGTTGCGAGCCTTGATCGGACCGACGTGGCGGTCGATGGTGTGCACCACATCGAGCACCCGGCAGGTCTCGGCGACCAGCACCAGCCCGCCGTTCGGGGTCAACGTCGGGTCATCGGCACGGAACTCGATTCTCGGCCGGCGGGGCGCTACCGTACCCACCAGACAGGTGCCTTTCCTGCGCGGGACTCGGATGGTTTTCCAACCCCGATTCTCCTTGCCACGAAAGGCAGCTGTCGTCTGCGAGGCCGCGTGTCGCCGACCCAGACCTGACCACCCGCAACGGGCAGACGCCAGCCCGTCAGCGCTCGCCGGTGACCTGAGTGTCTACGATCAGGGCTGTCAGGGTCGTTACCGTCACATCGACTTCGGTTTGCTCTGCCAACGCATCCGCGTGCAGTCCGAGCGGCCGCGCGATTCGCACTGTCGCCCAACCAAGGCTTTTCGGCCCCGTGAAGTCTTTTGCCGGGTTGTCGGCAACGTAGACACAATGCGACGGATCGACGCGGAATGAAGTCTGGATATGCTGAAACGCCCTCAGCCGAGGCTTGTGCCAACCCGGGCCATGCTCGTCGGTAACCACGATCAAGTTGGCCATCGACTCCAGCCCTAGTGCCCGCAGCTTCGCTCGCTGACTGGACGCCGGCCCGTCCGTGATGATGCCGACCGGCGCAGAGGAGACCAACGCCTCGAGCAGGACTTCGGCATCCTTGCACAGTCTGATATCCGGTTGATGTTCGCGGTATGCGCTCACTGCGGCCGCTGTTTCGTCGACGTCGAGAGGCCTACCCGCGGCCGCGAACACATCGGTGAGAGTCGTGCTCCGCGAGCCGGCCAGGAACCGGCCCCAGGCGGCCTCGTACACGCCGCCGACACCGAACTCGCGCTCCGCCCACGCAGCGACAGCGCGAAGCCCGCTCTGAACATAGTCGCGCTCCAGGTAGAGCGTGTCGTCAACGTCGAAGACCCAGACTCGACTCACGAGATTGCGTCCCCAAAATAGGCTGCATCTTCGAATACCGCTTGATCGAAGCGGAGCATGACCACTCCGGGGCGTGCATCTTGACGGGAGACTCCGGCCTGCGCCGATTCTGCTAACCACAGGGGGAATCGAGCGCCAGCGTGCCATGACAGCGGGTATCCGCCGCCGAACCGCGGATTAAGTTCGATGAAGTGAACGCTGTCAGAATCGTCGTCGACAAACACCTGCACGTTCAAGACGCCAAATGGGCCCGGCAACTGTGCAACGAATCGCTCGATTTCGGTGCGCAGTAGCGAGTGATCCATTGTCACTGCCTTCGAGACCTCGCCCGCGCGTACCTCGACTCGACGTCGCGCACCGATCCCGCGTAGTCGTCCGGATCTGTCGACCGCGAAGTCGACGGTGACCTCGTAACCGTGCACGGCCCGCTGCACGATGAAGTCGTCGCTCAGCGAGCCGAGACTCAGTGATCGGACGCCGTCCGCGCGGATCAAGCCGATCGACGAGGACCCCGAACGTGGTTTCGCAACGACGGGCCCTTGAAGCATTGCAGCCGTAGGATCACGTACTTCGACCGTCTCCGGCACGGAAAATCCGCGTTTAGCCAACCAGCTGTGAAACAGCCACTTATCCGTTCCAAGTGCTACGACTTGCGGCGAGGAGACCCAGATCTGACATCCGTGCGCCTCGAATCGCGCCCGTGCGGCGGCATAGATCGGCAATTCTGGGTCAATCGTCGGGATGATGTGCTGTATCGAGTATCGGTCGCAAACATCGAGCACGTGATCGATGAATGCCGGGTCGTCAGCTCGCGGAACCACCTCGAACTCGTCGGCCAGCAATCCAGCGGCAGAAAGGGGAGAGACGTCGATGGCGATAACGGTGCCGCCACCCATTTCGACGCAAGTCTGGCGCAGAATCGCCACGAGATGGCCGCGACGTCCGGCGCTAGACAAGAGCCAGTTAGCCGCGGCCATCTGACGCTCCGAAGAACTCCGGCATGGTGGAGTTTCCGGGGGCGGATATGCCACGCCGGCACACGACTGACCACACGGTCATGATCGCGATCTTCGCGTCGAGGAGTGGGCTGCGACGATCGACATAGTCGTTGTCTGCCGCGAACTTCTGCTCCCACGTCAGCTCGTTGCGGCCTGACACCTGGGCCAGTCCGGTGATGCCGGGTCGCACCTCGTGACGACGTGCCTGCTGCGGCGTGTACGTCTCCAGGTACTGCATCATCAGCGGTCGCGGGCCGACCAGACTCATTCCTCCACGCAGCACGTTCCATAGCGTAGGCAGTTCATCGAGGCTTGTGCTTCGCAGGAAGGATCCGAATGGCGTAAGCCTGTCTGCATCGCTAGCAAGACCCGACGCGGGATCGGGATCCCACATGGTACGGAATTTGATGAGCGAAGATGGCATACCGAATCGGCCGGGGCGCTGCTGCCGAAACAGCACAGGACGGCCTAGCTTGCGTGCCACCAAGAGGGCGAGAGCTGCCTGCACAGGTGCAGTGATCAGCAAGCCGACGGAAGCCACAATGACGTCGATCAACCGCTTCACCGGGTCGTACTGTCGCGCCATTGCTTGCGGGCTCGCCATCACCGTTCAACCAGAAACGTGCTGATGGCCTCGAGTCCTCCGACGTCCGGCGCCGAGAGATAGATCCGGTTCATCGTCCTCTCACGGAGACCTCGTACTGCAGCTCGGCTCCGAGTCGAGGTCCGCCAGCCGCGACCGAAGTACAAAATCAATATACTCTCGGGGTCGAGAGCCGGTACCAGAACGTGGCAGATCATCGGATGCAGGGGTCGGGGGTCGCTCGCCGCGCTCGCCGTCGCCGAGCAGCACCTCGTGGAGTTTACTCGCTGTGGCGCAAGCCGGTGAACACGATCTCGACGGCGTTACCGGACATAACAATCATACTACGTGCCATATCGGCGATCTTCACTGGCTGCCCATGTCGAGAACCCGCGCCTCGCCCGGCCGGCCGATCGCGCCGGCCTGGATGACCAGCTGACAGGCCTCTGGCATGGTCATAAACAAGCGTGAGACCTTAGGGTCAGGGACCGTAACCGGGCCACCGCCTTCAATGGGCTCCTCGCTAAGACTTCTGCCGCATCCGTTCCTACATCGCCACCGCACGGGCGCACGACGTCCCCGTCTTCACCGCGCTGCGCGACGC
>JADGOT010000204.1 GCA_017882805.1 Glaciihabitans sp.
GAGAACGCAGCACCAAACCAGATTCAGTTTCAGGTCAGCCTGCCGCCGGAGCAGGAACTCGGAGTGTTCGCCGACTTCGCGAGTGTCTGGCACACGCCGACCACCTTCGTGATCGATTTTCTCGCAGTCAAGGGGCCGCAGCATCCGTCGATCGATGCGGTTGGTCAAGCCCACCCCGAGGCGCCTGTGCTCGAAGCACGCGTGGGTGCGCGAGTGCGCATTCCGTCCGAGCAGATCTTCCCGCTCATTGCAGCCCTGCAGCAGCAGGGCGACAAGTGGCTCGAGGAGTCTGGTCGGTCGGAGCCTCCGGCCGACTGGGTGAATTCTTGAGTGTCACGCGGCGCGATGCTGCGCTGCGCCTCGACATTCCGCTCGAGATGGCCACGCGGCACGGGATCCCGACGCGCATGACCGAGCGCGAGTTCGCCGAAATCGAGACTAACCCGCCAGCCTGGTTACTGCAGTCGCGGGCTAATCGCACCGGTAAATCGGTGTGGGTGCAGCTCACCTGCGATATCTGCGGATACACCGAAGCGGCCCGGCCAAAGAAGTGGTGGCCGGAGTTCACTTATCTCACCTGTGACTTTCATCGGGCCGACGAGATCCCGCAGCCCGCTGCCGGTCTGTATCGACGCGAGGTAGACGCGATCGGCACCCGCTTCATCGGCGTTGTAGACGAAAAGCCCTAGTCGACAGGCAGCCCTACATCGGTGCCACGTCGATCAGCACCTTGCCGACGACATTGTTCTCGACGGCACGGTGCGCATCGCCAGTCTGTTCGAGCGCAAAGCGAGTCAGCGGGAGGCCGTTCTCTACCCCAACGCCGAGAATTCCCGCAGCGGCCGCCGCGGTGACGGCACGCACGGCAGCCTGCTTCTGAGCCGTGGTGGTCGTGTAGGTCATCAGAAACTGGAGGCGGGCATTCTTACCCATGGCGGACCGAATCGGAATGCTCGGCTCATCGGCTCCGCCGCCCGCATACATCGACACGGTTCCGCCCATCGCGAGGATGTCCAGGTCGAGCTCGAGATTCGCGATTGCGTTCACTTCAACCACCACATCGACGCCGTGCGGGGCGAGGTCCCGAATGCGGGATGCGACATCCTCCGTCGAGTAGTTGACGATGTGTACTGCGCCGGCGGCTCTCGCGAGCGCGGCCTTCTCGTCAGTGCTGACGGTCGTGATCACGATGGCACCGGCCCACGCAGCGAGCTGGATGGCCGCGTGGCCCACTGCGCCCGCTCCACCCGCGACGAGAACGACGCTGCCGCCGAGCGCGCCGGGAGCGAGCTCCTCGGGTCCAGCCTCACGCGCGGTCAAAGCACGATGGGCGGTGAGGGCGGGGATGCCTAGGGTTGCGCCGACATCGAACGAGACGTTGTCGGGCAGGGGCACCACGAGCGCGGCGGGAAGTAGCGCAAGCTCCTGCGCCGTCCCGTCGGCACGCTGGTAGGCGGCATCCCAGACCCACACGCGGTCGCCTGGGCTGAGTGAGTCCACGCCATCGCCGACCGATTCGACGACGCCCGCACCGTCCTGGTTCGGAACCTGGGGGCGGGCAAGTGTCGCCCCATCGCCGTTGCCAGTGCGCGATTTCCAATCCGTCGGGTTTACAGCAGAGACGACTATCCGCACGACCACTTCGCCTGGCCCAGGAGTTGGTGTCGCGCGATCCACCAGCTTCAGAACGTCCGCGGGGCCGGTGTGCGAGTACTCGATCGCTCTCATGTACCCAGTTAACGCCGAAGCGCCCCTCGCCGCACGACGACGCGGAGAGGGACGCTCTGATCGAAAGGGCTAGTTGTTGCCGCCGCCGGCACCGCCGGGACGGAAGCCACCGCCGAATCCGGCCGTAGCCCCTTCCGTGATCACGGTTGCGGTCACCTTGGAGCCGCTTGTGGCGCCGATCACACGGATGGTTTCACCCGTCTTGAGCGCGGAAACGGTGGACTTGGTGGTCTTGGTGACTGTCGTCTTGCCAGACGTGGTCACGGTGACCTTGGTTCCGTTCGCCTCCTTGAGCACAATGGTGTCTCCGCTGATCGAGACAATAGTTCCGGCAGTAATTCCACCGAAGGAAGCTCCACCGCCAATGCCTCCCTGGCCACCGATGCCACCCTGACCACCAATGCCACCCTGACCACCGGTTCCGGCTCCAGGGAAGCCCTGCCCGAATCCTGCTCGCGCGCTTGCTGATGTCGAGGCCGTGCTGTGACCGATAAGAACGCCCGCGAACAGTCCAACCGCGAGCGCCGCGACGAGCGCGAGGATGGGCGTGATGATTCTGGACGCGCCCTTCTTTGGTGCGACAGTTGTCGTCGCGGGCGGGATCGGTTCCGGGGTTGTTGCTGGTGCTTCGTTAGTCATTGTTCTTCCTTACTTTCGTGGTGGGTGAGGTCAGATGGAGCGGAGCGCCTGGATGGGGCGCATCGCGGCGGCGCGACCTGCGGGGTAGACCCCGAAGAACACGCCGATGGCGACGGACACCCCGAGCGCGAGCGGGATTGAGTACCCGATCAGCACAGGTTGGGTTCCGTTGATTTGGAATTGCGCCGCAAAGACTGCGGCGACGACGCCGAGGATTCCCCCCAGTAGCGTCAGGATCGCGGCCTCGGCGAGGAACTGCCCAAGGATTGCTCCGCGGGTTGCGCCGAGCGCCTTGCGGATGCCGATTTCGCGAGTTCGTTCGGTCACGGTCACGAGCATGACGTTGGTCACCCCAATGCCGCCGACGAGCAAGCTGATGGCGGCCACTGCCGCTAGTAGCACCGTGAAGCTGGTGGCACTGGCCTGGGCGGTCGAGAGCAGGGTGCTGGCGTTAGTGATCGTGTACGGCAGTGACGAGGACGACGAGCTCGACGTCGTCGACGCTCCGCCAGCGCCGCGGCTGAAGAACCCGCCGAAGCCCGACGAGGAAGTCGCGCTGGAGGATGCGGCCTTCGCTGCCGTTGCCGCGCTCACGTGGAGCAGTTGGTTCAGTTCTACGCCGAGTTCGCCCTGCGCGGCCGTGACCCCCGCAGTTGATTTCGACTCGGCGAGCAGCGAGCTCAGGGAGCCGAAGCCCGTAAACGACCGCTGCACGCGGGTCACCGGTGCGACCACGACCGAGTTTGGATCGTTGAAGCCGGTGGAACTCTGGCTCGCCAAAATGCCGACCACAGTGAAGGGGGTTCCCGACACCGTGATCGACTTCCCGAGCGCCGAGCCCGTCGGGTAGAGCTCGGTCGCAAGCGTGGAACCAATGACGGCGACCTTGGCGGCGCTCGCGACATCGGCGCTGGTAAAGGCACTTCCGCTGGCAACGGTCGCGGTCGACACGGTGAAGTAGTCCGCGCTAGTGCCAATGATTGAAATGTTGCTCTCGGACGCGTTCGTCGACGACACCGTGAGGGACGTCGTCGACTCGGGAACGACGGTCTTGACGTGGCCGAGTCCGGCCGCCTTCAGCTTGTTGCTGACCGCGAGCGTGATCGCGGAAGATCCGGTCGCATTGCCACTCGGTCGGATCGTCAGGGTGTTCGTGCCGAGCGAGGTGATCAGGCTGTTGACCCGCTGCGCGGATCCGTTGCCAACGGCCATCAGAAGGATGACCGCGCCGACGCCGATGAGCACGCCGAGCATCGTCAGGATTGATCGAAGCTTGTTGGCCGTGACGCCTCGAACGGCCGACAGAAGGACGTCGCCAAATTTCATCGGGCCAACTCCCTTTCGCGATTCAGACGATCGGTCGTAATCAGGCCGTCCTTCACGGTGACAACGCGGTGCGCACGCCCGGCGACCGTTTCCTCGTGCGTGATGATGACGATCGTTCTGCCCTGGGCGGCGAGCTGGTCGAAGATTGCGAGAATTTCGTGTGTTGACTCGGAGTCGAGGTTTCCGGTTGGTTCATCCGCGAGAAGGAGGGTGGGATTCGTCACGAGAGCGCGCGCGATCGCGACGCGCTGCTGCTGCCCCCCGGACAACTGGTGCGGGCGGTGGTCAGCGCGGTGGGACAGGTTGACCGCCTCAAGCGCCTCGAGCCCGCGCCGCTTGCGCTCCGCATACTTGACGCCGCCGTAGGCGAGCGGGAGCTCGGTGTTCTGCAGCGCGGTCATCCGCGGCACCAGGTTGAAAGACTGGAACACGAATCCGATTTCACGGTTTCGCACCCGCGCGAGTTCCTTCTCATCCAGATCGTTGACGTCGTTACCTGCCAGCGAATAGGTTCCCGACGACGCAACGTCGAGGCAGCCGAGCAGGTTCATCAGGGTCGACTTGCCGGAGCCGGACGGCCCCATGATTGCCATGTACTCGCCGGCGGCGACGCTCAGGTCGATGCCGCGCAGGGCGTGCACCTCGGCATCCCCCGTGCCGTAAACCTGATGGATGCCGCGCAGTTCGAGGACGCTGCCTGCGGAGGTGCTCGTCATTAGTTGTTCCCGCCGCCCGGGTTTCGGCCACCGAATCCGCCGCCCGCCCCACCGCCGAAGCCGCCGAAGCCGCCGCCGCCGGTCGGGCCTGTGCTTCCGGTGGTTCCGGTAGTGGTCGTGGCCGAGACGGACCCGATGACGATTGTCTCTCCCACCGTCAGACCCGACTTGATCTGGGTGCCGGCGTCGCCGACCACTCCGGTAGTGACGGTAACCGGTGTCGTCTTGCCATTCTTGATCACCTTGACCGTCGACACCCCGTTCGCGGTCGTGATTGCCGCCGCGGGTACATACAGGGCACTCGCCGAAGTCGAGCTGGTCGTGATCGTGACATCCGCGGTCTGGCCGATGCGCAGGTTCTTCGGCGGGTTGGTGAGCGTGATCGTGGTCGCATAGGTGACAACCGAGTTGCTGGCGGTACCCGTTGGAGCGATGGCGGTCACGGTCGCCTTCGAGGATGCGCCGGTGATAGCCGGGAACGAAATTGTCGCAGCCTGGCCGACCTTGACGTCCGCAATATCCGCCTCGGCGATAGCCGCGGTGATAGTGAACTTGGAGACATCCGCAATCGTCATGAAGGCCGTCGACGAACTCGACGAACTGCTCGAACTACTCGAGTTCGAGTTCGAGTTCCCGTTCCCGCTACTCGCGGAGCTGTTCGTGCCGGATGTCGTGCCTCCCACCTGGCCGTTCACGGCAACAACAAGGCCCGCAATTGGCGAGGTGAGCGTCGCGTCCGCGAGGTTCTCCTGCGCAGTGGTGAGCGCCGTCTTGGCGTTCGCGACCGTGTCTTCCTGCGAGTACAGCTGTTGCTGCGCCTGCTGCACGTTTCCTCCGCCCGCCGACGCGTTTGCGAGCGCAGTGCGGTCTTCGGAGAGGAGGGTGTTGGCGTGGCTCAGCGACGTCTTAGCGTTGGCGACCGCGGTGGTGAGGTCAGCGGTTTGCAGCGTGCCGAGCACCTCGCCCTGGGTGACCGTGGCCCCGAGCGCGACGTTGACCGTCGCGATGGTGCCGGATGCGCCGAAGCTTGCGTTCACCTCCTGCGTGGGCGTGATCGAACCGGAGGCCGTGATCGTCGTGCTGACAACACCTTGCTGTACCGTGCCCGTGAGCTGGGTGGTCGCCGCGGCCGTAGTGGCGCTAAACGGATGGAAGATGACAACGGCGCTTGCGGCAGCGATAACGATCACCGCAATGAGCACGGTGTTGATCACCACGGGTCGGGAGAATTTCATGAGGGAATAGTGCACGACATTCCTATGAGCTTCATAAGGACCGGCTGCAGCTTTGGCGATTGTTCTGACAGCCAACGAACCATAGGCTCAGAGACGGAAGCGAGGATGCCCCAACATGAGTGACGACAAGGACGTAGAGATCGATCCCCGATTTGATCCGGCGTTCCAGCGGGGGTTTGATCAGACGATTCCCATCGAGAACTACGTTCCGGAACCAGTGGCCCGAACGAGTGCTCCTCCGCCACCAGTCGCCGTACCGGAAATCGCATCGCACCGCACCGCACCGCCGCCGATGCCCAAGGCCGAACGTCCGGAGCCAGAGCTGATCGTTGTCGATTCTGACGACGACACGGAACCCTCAGAGGCGCCAGTGGTCGAAACCGAACTGGACTCGAACCCGGCCCGCAACCCGTTCCTGTTGTTTCTTGGCATCATCGCGATCGCCCTTGTCGCAGTGGGAATCTGGCTGTTCGTTCGGTCGGGTGACGCGTTCAATAGTCGGGAGGTGCGCTCCCAGGGTGACTACATGTCGCTCGACGCAACCATCCACATGGCACCGTTCATCGCACTGCTTGGAGCAGCGACCGCGATCGGTGTAATTTTCGTGTTCGCATCGAAGTGGCGCCGCCGCAAGTAACTAGAACCGTGCGCTGACCCGCCAGACGAGTTTGAGACCCGACCAGTCCGTGTCGATCGCCGCAACCTTGGTGTCGACAAGCGATCGCGCGAGCGCTGCCTCCCGTACAACGTTGTCGGTCACGTCGCTTACGTGACCGGCGGCCTTGCGTGGCCACGCAATCCACAGTGCGCCAGCGGGGAAGATCACCTGCTCAAGTCGCTCGAGCGCCGGCGTAACCTCCTCGGCAGCGGTGACAAACGCGATCACCACGTCGGCCGGAGCGGTCGGTGCCGCCTCGGATGCGACATCCGGCGCCACCTCAAACCGCCAGTTTGCTGGGGCAGAGTCAACCCGCCAATGGGCTCCCGGCAGGATTCCGAGCTTCGCTAACTGGGCGGTTGGATTCTTCTCACCGGTCACAGTTCTCGATAGTATTTGGTGCCCTTGTCAACCCCGCACCACCCCTCGTACGTCGAGGAGATGTGAGCGCAGCCGTGGCTGAACGAGTTCAGGTGAGCCTGGATGACTTCGTCGCGCACGAATATCCGAAGGTCGTAGCTGCGGTTGGCCTGATAACAGGTGATCGGCAGGGTGCTGCGGACGCGGTTCAGGATGCCCTCGTCGGCTATCTGAGCTCCCCGCCGCGTCACGAGGTCACCAACCTTGCCGCCTGGATCACGGTGGTCGCGAGTAACCGTTCTCGTGACCAGCGCAGAAGGAGCGGCGCTGAACAGCGAGCACTCGGAAAGGTTGCTCCGCTTGAGGAAGAAGTCTCGGACGTACTGGGCATGCTGGATGTTGATGTGAAGGCCGCGATCATGTCGCTTCCTGTCGCACAACGTCAGGTTTGTGTGCTGCACTATCTGGTCGACCAATCGGTCGAGACCATTGCCGAAGGGCTGGGCGTCTCGACCGGAACAGTAAAGACGCAATTGTTCAGAGCGCGCAAGACGCTAGCTACCAAGCTGGGAAAGGGGGATGACCGTGGCTGAGATCGATGACACGCTGCGTCAGGCCCTTTCACGCATCGCGCCCGACGCCGATTCCACCGGTGTCGCGGACGCGATCCGGGCGAGGGTTGCCGCCGGAGACACCGGGACGCCGGCGTCTTCGAGCGGTTTCCGGACCGGGATTCGTGGCTGGTTGCCCTTTCTTATTCTGATCGTGGTTGTTGCGGTCCTCGGATTCGGGCTCGGTATGTCTGGGCTGCTGAGTCATCCCGCCGCGGCCCACCTGATCGCGGGGAGCACGAACTCGGTGGCCGCGGGAACACCCGCCGCAACTTCCGAAGCGAGCCCCACGCCCAGCGCAACCCCAACGTCGGTAGTGTCAGTCGCTCCGGCGGCACCCCCCGCACCGGCGCCGCCAGCACCGCCGAAGGC
>JADGOT010000205.1 GCA_017882805.1 Glaciihabitans sp.
AAGGGCGGCCTGGACTTTGAACGTGACGTCGCTCGGCTGACGATTATTCGCGAAATCTTTCGGGCGAACAGCGCGCGGCCCGCGATCATGTTCGACGCAAACGAGTCGTGGAGCCGCAAGCAAGCGATCCGCTATATCTGCGGCCTCGAGGAGAGGTTCGATCTCACGTGGGTCGAGGAGCCGTTGAGGAGATGGGACGCCGAGGGCCTGGCCATCGTTGGCCGGTCCGTCCGAGCCGCCATCGCCACGGGAGAGAACCTGACGGGACTTGAACAGTTCAAGCCGTTGCTTGACGCGAGTGCAGTCGACGTCGTCCAGCCCGGCAGTATCTGGGGTATTACACACTTTCTCCGAGTGGCGACCGTTGCGCACAGCCGCGATCTGCCGGTTAGTCCCGTCGGATACAACACCAATCCGGTCGCCCATGCCGCTGCGTCAGTGCCGAACCATTTGTCGATCGAGATTCAATCCCTCGGGAGCCCCGTCGGGATTACGGTCGACCAGACCATTGCCGACGGCGGATTGGTCCTTGGCGACGAGCCGGGCAACGGCTTGTCGGTAGATGAGGACATGATCGCCGGTTCCGGAGCCCGCCTGGCATGGTCCGATCCGGCGGGACCGCACGTGCGCCCTCATCGCGCCGGCCTTCGGCTGGTGCCCGAGGATTCGGCAATGCACTCCGATGGTTCCCGCTTGTCGTAACCGCGTAGATCGGTGGTCACCCGAGTCCGACGGCCGCCGGATCGATCAGCTGGGAGTCGACAAGGTCAGCCCACAGTGCGTCTGGGACGCCGCGCTCGTACCGGGCCACGTTGCTATCGACCTGCTCAGCAGTGCGCATGCCGATGGCAACGCTCGAGACAGCGGGGTGTAGTAGCGGAAAAGCGATGGCGGCGTCGGGGAGTGTTGTGCCGTGCCGCTCGCAGACGGCGGCCAGTTGACGGGCGCGAGCGATCAGATCGGGTGGGGCTTGGCCGTAGTCATACTTCGCATCTGATGCAGGCCAGGCAACGCTGAGGAGCCCCGTGTTGAACACACCGACGGCAACGATGCTGGCCCCTGCCGCCAGGGCTGGTTCCAGTGCCGTCCGGAGCCCACCCTGCTCAAGCAATGTGTATCTACCGGCAAGCATCACGACGTCGATCAGACCGTCGCGAAGGAGTTCTGGCAGCTCGTCGACGGCGTTCGTACCGACTCCGATCGCATGCACCACTCCCTGCGACCGAAGCTGTGCGAGCGCCTCGAGCGCTTCTCGCGCCGCACCTTCGCGGAACTGATCAGGATCGTGGGCGTAGACAATCTCCACATGGTCGGTCCCCAAGCGCCGCAGCGAGTCGTCGAGCGAGCGACGCACGCCATCACGCGAGAAGTCCCATATCCGTCGAAGATCGCCCGGTACCTCGAAGCCGTCAGTGTCGATGGGCGTCGGGTGCGGATTGCGTTCCAGCAGCCGGCCCACCTTGGTGGAGACGATGTATTCATCGCGCGGATATCCAGCCAGGGCCCGTCCGAGCCGTTGCTCAGACAGGCCAAGCCCGTAGTGTGGCGCCGTATCGAAGTAGCGCATCCCACATTCCCACGCGCGCGCGACGGCGCCCGCCGCCTCCTCGTCCGTCGTGACGCGATAAAGGTTGCCGAGACTGGCCGCCCCAAACCCGAGTTCAGTCAGCCGAAGGCTGGTCAAACCGAGGGGCCGTGTCGGAAGCCCGGTCATCGCAGCCTGTACACGCCGCGTGCGCTCTCGGCGTCGATGGATGCCTTCTCGACTGATGTGAGACTGTCAGTGAGCTGCAGATAGGCGTTCTTCCACGGCCCATACCCACCCGCGAGCTCGGCTAGTGGCCAGTCGGAACCGAACATCAGCCGACCCGGCCCGAACGTCTCGAGGGCGTGGTCGACGACAGGTCGCAGTCGGTCAACTGTCCAGTGATCCCAGTCGTCCTTTGTAATCAAGCCGGATACCTTGGCCAATACGTTCTCACACGTGGCGAGCGCGGCAAGGTCAGCCGACCATCGAGCCAAACTCGAGCTGGCTATCGGGGGGTTCCCCAAATGATCGAGGACGAACGTCGCCGACTCGATCGATTGGGCTAACGTCTTGACCAAGGGCAGCTGCCATGGCTCTACGACGACATCGAACGACAGTCCTGCGCTTGCCAGAGACGTGAGCCCTCGCACGACGTCGGCGCGGCTCAGCCAGCTTTCGTCTGCCTCCATGGTCGTCACGTGCCGGACGCCGACAAGGTGCTGGCCGCCGGGCGCCGCTCGCAACGAGTCGAGCTGAGCCAGGACGTCGGCCTGGAGATCGACCCAGCCGACGACACCGAGAATCGCGCCAACCGAACTGGCGGCCGCGAGCAAGTCGAGTGTCTCGCTGAACGTGTTGACGCACTGGATGACGACGCATCCGTCGATGTCCCGGGTACTCATTTCGCCGGCGGCTGCCTCCGGTCCGAAGTCGCGGTCGATCGCCGACATCGTCGCGGGGTCAATCCAGTTCTGCGGGTTTCGCGCGCGCTCCCAAATGTGAAGATGAGAATCGATCAGGTGCCGCGTCACGATAGATGCCACACCTCGCGCATCGCCCTCCAACGCTCGCCCTCCTGAGCATCGCGCCCGAACGCCGTCTGACAGGGATCCGTGTGGGTCCACCATTCGCGGGTGACCGGGTCGTGCCCGACCAGCCCCAGGTCCCGCGCATGATCGGTTCCGACGTATTCGTAGTACGCGAACAATGTGTCTTCGAGGATGAAGATCGTGTAGTTGGTGATGTTGGAGGCGCGCAGAGTCTCCTCCACCTGAGGCCAAACGGCGGCGTGGAGTCGCAAGTACTCGTCGCGTAGGTCGGGTACGACATTGACGACGAATGCGTAGCGCTGCGCGGTCATGCCTTCGTTCCGCCAGCAGTCAAGCCGGACACCAAGTACCTCTGGGAGAACAGGAAAATGATGAGCACCGGCGTCACCGCAATCACCGTCGCCAAGGCGAGTGTGGGCAGCTCAATGGTCGTGACCCCCGCTGCGGTGGGGTTGAAGGCTGGCA
>JADGOT010000206.1 GCA_017882805.1 Glaciihabitans sp.
CGGCTCCTGCACCAACCACGGCGAGTGCGAGAAAGCGTGCCCCAAAGAGATCAGCATCGACTTCATCGCGCTCCTGAACCGCGACTACGTCAAGGCACAGTTCAAGAACCGCAAACTCACCGGCCAGCGTGCGTGAGCAGAGTGGACGTCGGCCGGGCCATGTCTGGTCGATCGGTGAGCAGCGGTGCCGCGCGAATGGAACCAACAATGATGGAGCGCACACGATGAACACGACGAAGCATCCTGGTCTGGACGCATGGGTCGAGGAATGGGAAAGCACGTGCAGCCCGGCACGGGTGGTCTGGTGCGATGGATCCCAACGAGAGTTCGACGCGTTGTGTCGAGAGTTGGTGGCCGCAGGCACGTTGGTGCCGCTCGACCAGCAGACTTGTCCGGGAAGCTTCCTGGCCCGGTCCGACCCGAGCGACGTTGCCCGTGTCGAGGAGCAGACCTTCATCTGCTCCAACTCAGCCGACAACGCAGGTCCCACCAACAACTGGTGTGACCCGAACGAGATGCGCGCAAAGTTGCGCCACTGGTTCCGCGGATCGATGGCCGGCCGTACGATGTACGTCGTTCCGTTCTGTATGGGTCCCATCGACTCACCGTTCGCCCGGATCGGTGTACAGCTGACAGATTCGCCGTACGTCGTCGTCAGCATGCGGATCATGACTCGCATGGGCCGCAGCGTGCTCGAGGCACTCGGCACCGACGGCGAGTTCGTGCGTTGCGTGCATTCGGTTGGTGCTCCCCTGACACCGGGTGAGGTCGATGTGCCCTGGCCGTGCGACCCAGAGACGAAGTGCATCGCGCACTTCCCCGAGTCTCGAGAGATCTGGTCGTATGGCTCGGGCTACGGCGGCAACGCGCTCCTAGGGAAGAAGTGTTTGGCATTGCGGATTGCGTCGGTCATTGCGCGTGACGAAGGTTGGCTCGCCGAGCACATGTTGATACTCGCGGTGACACCCCCCGGGCGACCGAAGCGGTACGTAGCCGCGGCGTTCCCCTCGGCGTGCGGCAAGACGAACATGGCGATGATGGTGCCGACACTCCCGGGGTGGCGGGTGGAGACGGTCGGCGACGACATCGCATGGCTGCGCTTCGGAGATGACGGTCGTTTGTGGGCGGTCAATCCGGAGTCCGGGTTTTTCGGGGTCGCGCCCGGCACTTCGATTGCAACCAATCCGGTTGCCATGGCGACCTTGAAGTCCGACGTCATCTTCACAAATGTTGCTTTGACCGACGACCTCAATGTTTGGTGGGAGGGGATGGACAGCGACCCTCCGCCACATCTCACTGACTGGCGCGGCCACGACTGGACGCCGGAATCGCATCTCCCTGCAGCTCATCCGAACGCGCGGTTTACGGTGGCTGCCGCACAGTGCCCTTCTATTGCACCGGAATGGGAAGATCCCAACGGGGTGCCGATCTCGGCGATCCTGTTCGGTGGTCGACGTGCCACGACGGTGCCGTTGATCGTGCAGGCGCGCTCATGGGCCCATGGCGTGTTTCTCGCGTCGACCATGGCATCGGAACGCACGGCCGCTGCTGCAGGCACCGTCGGCGAAGTCCGGCGTGATCCATTCGCGATGCTTCCGTTCTGCGGCTATCACATGGGCGATTACTTCGCCCACTGGCTCGCGGTAGGCGCCCTCGGCGACCCGGCGCGGCTACCGGCACTCTTCTTCGTCAACTGGTTCCGAAAGGGCAACGACGGACAATTCTTGTGGCCTGGCTACGGTGAGAACAGCCGCGCGCTGGCCTGGGCTCTCGGGCGAGTGGAAGCAAACGCCGCAGCAGTTGACAGCCCGATTGGCTATGTGCCTACGCCCGGTTCGCTCGATCTGGGCGGCCTCGATCTCGCCGACGCCGCGGTCGAATCACTGTTGCGCGTAGACCCAGCGGAGTGGATCGCCGAAGTGCAGGCGATCAAGACGCACTACGGGACGTTCGATCGCCTCCCCATCGAACTGCGCGAAGAGTTGCACGCTCTCGAGCAGGCATTTGCCGTTGAGCAAACCGGCTGAACCGGCGCGCACCACGCCGGTGGGATGCACTACCCACCAGGAGATCAACGATGCGTGAGGCGTGGATCATCGACGGGGTGCGTTGACCGCGCGGTCGCGGTAAACCCACGGGCTCGGTGCACGACGTCCATCCCCAGGAACTGCTCGCGCAGGTCTTGAACGCGCTCAAGGAGCGGGTCGGCTTCGATCCCGCAGATATCGAAGACGTAGCCATCGGAAATTCCAGTGGTACCGGCGACCACGGCAGCGTTGTCGGCCGGATGGCCGTCCTCGCGGCGGAACGGCGGAGCGATAGCACTCGGCCACCCGATTGGCGGGACTGGCCCGATGCTGATCCAGACTGCTCCGGACGAGCTCGAACGTCAAGATCAGACGACCGCGCTCATCCCCATGTGCACCGGGGGCGGCATGGCAACAGGCACCATCATCGGGCGTCGCTGAACGCCGGTAGTCGGACATCCAACTGGCTGAGATCCGTCGACTGGCTGGGACGATCTCCCGCCGGCTGGTCTCGTTGACGATGGCACAGACCTAGTGGCTGAAGCGCCTTGCCCGATCTCCAGAACCGTTCGGTGTGCATTCACGAGGGAGAGCTGTCGCCATGCACGCCATCCGATTCGGACACGTCGAGTCCGCCTGCGGCGTCACGATCATGTGTTTCGTCGGCATCGTCGCGGTCGGCGTCAGCGAGGGTTCCATCACCCTCGACAAACAGGCCGTCATCGAATCCCTGCTTGAGCTCGCGTGCCTCCTGGTAGCGACGCCGCCGTCCTCTCCTGGCCATGTGCTCACGCTCCGCTCGCCGGATCTACTCACGACTATCTCTAGCTCTTATCGACTAACAGGCTCGTCAGATACTAATCTGATTCTTCACGGATCTACTCACGATCGAGATCCTCGGCGAACTGCTTTCGGACGATGGGCGAGTGAGTACTGAGTAGGGAGGTCGCATGGGCAAGCAAGTTCCGATCGTCGGATATCTCGTCCTCGACGACGGCGAGCCGTACCTGGCGGCGAACGAGTGCGACAAGTGCGGCGCTCTCTTCTTCGAGCGCCACAACGCCTGTGCGCACTGCGCCAACCGTACGTTCA
>JADGOT010000207.1 GCA_017882805.1 Glaciihabitans sp.
ACGCTTCGCGGGCTCGAGCCAACGAGCACGAACGAAACCGCGGTCATGATCAGCGCGCTCGCCAGCAGCGCCCACCACCAGTCCTTGAACGAGTAGGCAAAGGACAGTGAGACCAGCACCGCTGCTGTCGTCTCCGACACAACACGCATGAAGTTGAGCGCGTTGACGTGCGCGCCCATATCGCTCGCGATCGCCAGGAGGGAGCGCCGCGATCGACTGTGTGCGGCGAGATCGACCAGATCGGTTCGACTGAGAACAGTCAGTGCGGAATCCGATGCGGCGAGCAGCCCGCCGAAGACCACGAGCACGACGGCCGCAAGTACGAAGATCGCGATCATGGTCTGTACGCCTAGCGCTTTCGCTCCGCCATCGCGAAGCCGATCAGAAGGTCGCGCTGCAGTGCGAACATCTCCTTCTCTTCCTCTGGCTCGGCGTGATCGAACCCCAGCAGATGCAGCAGACCGTGAGTGGTCAGGAGCTGCATTTCCTCGATCGACGAGTGGCCAGCTGCCTCGGCCTGGGCGATGGCAACCTGCGGGCAGAGCACTAGGTCGCCGAGCAGACCGGCAGGGGTGGGCTGGTCTTCCGTACCCGGACGGAGTTCGTCCATGGGAAAGCTCAGGACATCGGTTGGGCCCGGCTCATCCATCCACTGCACATGGAGCTGCTCCATCGCCGACTCATCGACCAAGAGGATCGCGAGTTCCGCATCCGGGTGCACGTGGAGCTGATCGAGGTTGTACGTTACGAGTCGCTGAAGCACCGACTCATCGACGTCGATGCCCGACTCGTTGTTGACTTCAATACTCACCGGGCGCCCCTGCGATCCGTGATGGACTGCTCACGCTCAAACTTGGCTGCCTGACGCTCGGCGTCGTACTTCGTGTATGCGTCCACGATCTGACCCACGAGCGAGTGTCGAACGACGTCGGCGCTCGTGAGACGGGCGAAGTGGATGTCATCGATCTCGTTCAGCACGCGCGTCACCAGCTGAAGACCACTCGCGCCTGCCGGCAGGTCGACCTGCGTCACGTCGCCCGTCACGACCATCTTCGAACCGAAGCCGAGGCGCGTGAGGAACATCTTCATCTGCTCGGGCGTCGTATTCTGCGCCTCGTCCAGCACGATGAAGGCATTGTTGAGCGTGCGGCCACGCATGTAGGCGAGTGGGGCGACCTCGACCGTTCCCGCCGCGAGCAGCTTCGGCACGATCTCGGGATCCATCATCTCGTTGAGAGCGTCATAGAGCGGGCGCAAGTACGGGTCAATTTTGTCGGTCAGCGTGCCGGGCAGGAAACCGAGACGCTCGCCCGCCTCCACCGCGGGGCGGGTCAGGATGATGCGTTCGACCTCCTTGCGCTGCAGAGCCTGCACGGCTTTCGCCATTGCGAGATAGGTCTTACCGGTTCCGGCAGGGCCGATGCCGAACACGATGGTGTTCTGGTCGATGGCGTCGACGTAGTCCTTCTGGCCGAGCGTCTTCGGGCGGATGCTCTTCCCGCGGCTCGTCAAAATCGCCTGGCTGAGCAGTTCGGCCGGGCTACCCGCGTTCGACTCGAGGATGCGTGCTGACGATGTAACGTCGCTCGCCCCCAGATCGGCTCCATTTCGTACCAGCTGAACCAGCTCCTCAACCAGGCGTTTCGCCGCCCCTACGTCTGCCGACCGTCCGGTCAGCGTGATTTCATTTCCGCGAACCAATACCTGCACCTCGGGGTGCTGGCGCTCGATGATCTTCAGCAGGCGATCCTGCGGGCCGAGCAGCCGCACCATCGCGAGGCCATCGACCGTCAGTTTCGACTGCTCGAGCTCGTCGTTCGCGCTACTCGAAGCCAAGAGAACTCTCGTCAAAAGTGCCACTGCCGTGAGAGCTGCCACTGAGCACGTGCGCGTGGACGTGGAACACGGTTTGCCCAGCGGATTCGCCGCTATTGAAGATCAGGCGGTACTCGCCGTTGGAATGCTCGGCCGCGAGCTCAGCTGCTGTAGTTACGATCTCGGCAAGGAGGTAGGGGTCGCCTTCCGCGAGCGCAGCAACATTCGTGTACTCCGACGACTTCGGCACGACCAGGAGGTGCAACGGGGCTTTGGGCGCGATGTCGCGGAACGCAATCAGCCGTTCATTCTCGAAGACAATCTCAGCCGGAATTGTGCGCGCGACAATGAGCTCGAAGACAGTGGGCTCGGTCGTTGACACCCCCCAAGCGTAACGGCTGCTTACGACCAACGCCCGAGTTTCGCGCTCAGCACAGCAATCGCCGCGGGGCCCGCCGTGCTGGTTCGCAGGATGCCGTTGCCGAGCCGCGCTCCGACCGCTCCGGCCGCGTACAACAGCTCGAATTCGGCGGGAGAAATGCCGCCCTCCGGGCCGACCACCAAGACGATGTCCAGTTCATTTGGCTCGATCTCGGCAAGGGAATCGATAGCCAGCGGATCCAACACGAGCATCCGCGTGGTCTCGGCGAGCTCAGCCAACTGCTTTGTGCTCACCAGCGGCGCGACCTCCGGCAGCCATCCGCGCGCCGACTGCTTTGTGGCCTCCCGAACCACCGCTATCCAACGATCCTGACCCTTCGCGATTTTCGCGCCCTCCCAGCGGGAAATGCTGCGGGATGCGCTCCAGGGGATGACCCCGTCGACCCCCAGTTCTGTCGCGGCCTGGATGGCGAGCTCGTCCCGGTCGCCCTTCGCCAGGGCCTGCACCAGCCAGATTGCTGGCGCCGGACGCGGGATCTCGTCGATCGCATCCACCAGGAACTGGAATTCGCCTGGCGCGACGGCCGTGACGGTCCCGCTCGCCACGATCCCGCTGCCGTTGCCGACCCTCACGATCTCACCGACCGCGAGCCGGCTTACGGTTACTGCGTGCCGACCTTCTGGCCCGCCAACGACGGCGACGTCACCGACTTCTGGCGCCAGAAGCTCGACGCTCAGATACTGGTTGGCCACGGCGAGCTAGACGTTGAGGAAGCGGTCGCGCAGCTTCGCGAAGAGTCCCTGCTGGAACTGCGCCAGGTGCGGTGGAACTACCTTGCGCGACGCGGCGAACTCCTTGATGAGGGATTGCTCTGCCGCGCCGAGACGCGTCGGCGTCACCACCTGCACGCCGATTTTCAGGTCACCGCGGCCGCTGCCACGGAGGTGTGTAATTCCGCGGTCTTTGATGGTGATGACTTCGGCGCTCTGGACTCCCGGCTTGACCTCGACGAGGACCTCGCCGTCGAGCCCCTGGAGCTTAACCACGGTTCCGAGGATCGCATCCGTCATTTGCACTTCGAGGGTCGCGAGTAGGTCATCCCCATTGCGGCTGAAGATGTCATGGTGCTTGACCTTGATCTCAAGGAACAGATCGCCGGCTGGACCACCAGCAGGGCCAATTTCGCCCTGTCCGGGCAGCTGGATGCGCAGGCCTGTGTCGACGCCCGCGGGAATCTCAATCTTCGCGGTGCGTGTCGCGCGAACGCGTCCCTGGCCCTGGCAGGTGGGGCACGGGTTCTGAATGACCGAGCCGAAGCCGCGGCATGTTCCGCAGGGGCTCGAGGTCATGACATTGCCGAGAAGGCTGCGTACGGTGCGCTGGATCGAGCCGGTTCCGTTGCAAATGTCGCAGGTCTGCGGAGAGGTCCCAGGCGCGCAACAGCTGCCCTGGCACGTTTCGCAGAGAACAGCGGTCTGGATCTCGAGGTCGCGCTTGCTCCCGAAGACAACCTCGTTGAGTTCGAGTTCGACCCGCAGGAGGGCGTCCTGACCGCGCTCTTTGCGAGATCGCGGGCCCCGCTGGTTGCCACCCCCGCCGCCACCGGCCGCCGCACCGAAGAAGGTCTCGAAGATGTCGCCAAAGCCGCCGAAGTTGCCGGCGCCAAAGCCGCCCGAGCCACCCATGTCGTACGCTTCGCGCTGCTGCGGATCACTGAGAACGTCATACGCGTGGGTGACCAGCTTGAACTGATCCGAGGCGTCCGGACTCGGGTTGACGTCGGGGTGAAGTTCACGCGCGAGCTTGCGGTACGCACGCTTGATCTCATCCGCGCTCGCACCTCGTTCGACGCCGAGCACTTCGTAATGGTCTGCCACTGAGTTTTTTCCCTGCTTACTCTTCGCCGAGCAACCTGGTGAGGTAGCGCGCTACTGCGCGCACCGCGGCCATGTTGTTCGAATAGTCCATACGGAGCGGTCCCAAAACTCCGAGCCGCGCCATCGATCCGTCGGGGGCGCCGTAGCCGCTCGTCAGTATCGAAATCTCCCCAAGCCCAAACTCGGCGTTCTCTCGCCCAATACTCGCAGCCACGCCCTTGCCCGCGGATCCACCGTTCTGGTCGGCCGCCATCTCTCCAAACAGGCGAAGAAGTGTTACCTGTTCTTCAATCGCCTCCAGCACGGGATAGATGCTTCCCGAGAAATCTTCCTCGGTTCGAACGAGGTTGGCGGTGCCAGCCATCACGAGCCTGTCCTGGCGATTGGCGCCGACCTGTTCGACGAGACTCGACACGAGCACTTCGACGAGCGGGCGCCGCGCAGGCTCAAATTGGACGGCGAACTGGGCCAGAGCATCCGTCGCGTCGGCTAGTCCCAGCCCGCCGAGCGCGGTATTGAGTCGCGCGCGGACCTCCGCAAGGAACGTCTCGTCAATTGGATCCGAAACATCCACTAGCCGCTGCTCGATGCGGCCGGTGTCGGTGATTAGCACGCTCATAACTCGGGACGACGACAGCGGCACAAACTCGACATGCCGTACGTGCGACTTGGACAGCAGCGGATATTGCACGAGTGCAACCTGATGCGTCAACTGGGACAGCAGTCGCACAGTTCGGGCGAGCACATCGTCGAGGTCGACGGATGCGCCGAGGAACTGATCAATCGCCAGGCGCTGCGCCGAGGTGAGAGGCCGGAGGTCGGCGAGATGATCGACGAACATCCGGTAACCCTTGTCGGTCGGGACCCGCCCAGACGACGTGTGGGGCGCAATGATGAGCTCTTCCTCTTCGAGGAGCGCCATGTCATTGCGAATGGTTGCGGCGGACACTCCAAAGGAATGCCGTTCCACAATCGACTTCGAACCGACCGGTTCGCGGGATGCGACGTAGTCCTGCACGATGACACGGAGCACGTCGAGACTGCGACCAGAAACCATCGAGCAGCCTCCCTACGCTTTAGCACTCGCCTCTCGTGACTGCCAATTCTATCTTGAATTAGCGCGCGTTTCCCGTTGCACGCAGGGGTGGCGGGGCGCTAGCTTGTGTCTGTGCTTGCGCGCGCCCCCTCCCAAGGGCTTAAGCGTTACCGCAGCGCAAGACCGTGTTCTTCCTGATAACCCCCGGGGAAACTTTCCCCGAACATCGAAAGGCAACACATAATGACTGACCCAACTCCCGCGCCGGCCGCTGCAGCGCCGCTCTCCGAGGCCGATGACAAGCTTTGGGCGTCGCTCGCACACCTCGGCGGAATCCTCTACATCCTTCCGTCGCTCATCATCTACCTGGTCCTCAAGGACCGCGGTGCGAAGGTGCGCGTTGAGGCCAAAGAGGCACTGAACTGGCAGATCACGTTCGTTGGTATCTGGATCATCCTCCAGATCCTCGTCGCCATCATTACGGCGGTTGTGACGGCTGCGTCCATTGCAACGCTGAACGGTGCCGGCCTCGGCATCGCCAGCTTCCTGTGGATCCTCCCGCTACTGTGGTGGCTCCTCAACGTGCTGCTGTCGGTGCTCGGCTTCGTCAAGGTGAACGGTGGCGGCTCGTACCGTTACCCGTTCGCGTTCCGCTTCGTCAAGTAGCGCAACCGAATTCAAAGACGAAAGGGTCGGGGACATTCCCCGGCCCTTTCGCCATGTTCGGGCCGATCCGTGGTTGGGTTGATGCATGTCACAGCCGCCGCCCCCGCCCCCATACGCCTATGCACCGCCAGCGCCGATGAGCCCGAGCGACCAGCGACTGTGGGCGACGCTCGTTCATGTCGGCGGAATCTTTTTCGGCCTCTGGCCGTCCCTGATTGGCTATCTCGTGGCGAAGGATCGGGGCGAGTTCATCCGCGACCACACCAGGGCAGCACTTAATTTTCATCTCACGCTGCTGATCGCGCTGGTCGCGGGCGTGATCCTCACGTTCGTTGTCGTCGGCATCTTCGTAGTAATCGCGGCCCAGATTGTCGCCATCATTTTCGCTATCCTCGCGGCGGTCGCCGCCAATGGCGGCCAGCTTTACAAGTTCCCGATCTCGATCGAGTTCATTAAGTAATCGCCGCGGCAATAACCTCAGTCATCGAGTAGTCGCCGCACGACGGCGTCGGCGAGAAGGCGACCGCGCAGCGTCAGTCTGATCGTGCCGTGGAGCGCCGCCGCAGCATCCACCAGCTCATCGGCAATAAGCGCGGCGACGGCGAGGCGTCCGGATGCCGTTAGCTCGGTCATGGAAAGTCCGTCCCGAATCCGAGTCGTGAGTAACACCCGCTCGACCCGCTGGGTCTCGGCGTTCAGGGTCTCGCGCCCCGCGGCCGGCGACTGGCCCGCCGTGATCCGCTCGGCATAGGCCGCGGGATGTTTGACGTTCCACCAGCGCACACCGCCGATGTGGCTATGGGCGCCGGGGCCCACGCCCCACCAGTCGTGGCCCTGCCAGTAGGCCAGGTTGTGCCGCGAGCGATGCTCGGCGCCGTCAAGAACGTTGTCGACCGGTGCGGCCAAACCCCGAGCCCAGTTCGACACCTCGTACCACTCGTATCCAGCACCGGCGAGCAGTTCATCCGCCAACTCATACATGTCCGCGGCGAGGTCGTCATCGGGCTCAGCGACCTCGCCGCGGCGAATCTGCCGGGCGAGCTTCGTGCCGTCCTCGACAATGAGTGCATAGGCGGAAAGGTGATCGGGGGCCTGCGCGATGGCGTGCTCAAGCGACGTTCGCCAGTCGTCGAGACTCTCACCGGGTGTTCCGTAGATCAGGTCGAGACTCACGTCGAGTCCGGCGTCTCTCGCCCACCGAACAACGAGCGGAATCCGCTCGGGATCGTGCGTGCGCTCGAGCGTCGCGAGCACGTGGGGAACCGCTGACTGCATTCCGAACGACACCCGAGTAAATCCGGCCCGCCTCAGCGCCAGAAGGTACTCGGCGTCGACGGAGTCGGGATTCGCCTCGGTGGTAACTTCCGCTCCGTCGTGAAACCCCCAGGCGTCGCGCACGGCGGAAAGCATGCGGGCGAGGTCATTTGCGGGCAGCATGGTGGGGGTTCCGCCGCCGAAGAAGACGGTCGACACCGAGCGCCGTGGGAGTCCCGCCGCGGCGAGGACTGACTCGGCCTGGCGAACTTCCGCAATGGCCTGGCTCGCGTAGTCGTCACGGCGAGCGCCGCGCAGCTCATCCGAGGTGTAGGTGTTGAAGTCGCAGTATCCGCAGCGCACCCGACAGAAGGGGACGTGCAGGTAGACGCCAAAATTGCGGGTATCTGCGCCATCCGCCACCGAGGTGGGCAGCAGACCGTCGAGCGGGGCCGGGTCGGCGACCGGTAGCGCGCCGGGCGACATCAGGAGGGGATGGGGCCGGCGAGCGCACGCTCGTAGCGACGCGTGTAAACGGCCTGCATGAATCGAAGTACCGGGTAGACGGCCCACCACATTGTCGACGACGGTCGGGAGAACGCGCGGATGGTGAGCCAGACCGATCCGTCGTGGGACTGGTCGAGCATCCACGCCTCCTCACCGCTCTCGGGATGTCCGGGCAGGGTTCCGTACGCGAACCCTTTGCGTGCGGGAGTGTCGATCACGTACACGACGCGGATGGGCGCCCCGACATGGAACGGCCCGAACGGGATGATCAGATTGGCGGTGTCGCCGGGACGGATGAACGGGGTGCCGTCCGGTCCGAACAGCGCCTCGCCGCTGGAATCCACCGTCGCCGGTGCGACAGGATTGCCCGCAGCGTCGAAGCCAACCGGCGTGTAGGTGAGTTCACTGACCTCGCCAGGGGTGTCGCTGATCTCTATGCGCATCCCCGAGTTGCGCTGCATGCCCCACGTGAACAGCTGGGTCCACGAGTAGTCCCAGCGTTCGGCGCCGTGACCGAGGCGGACGCGTCGCTCAAGCGGACGATATCCGGCCGGTGGGAACTGCAGCAGATCGGCGGCCTGCGTGGCTCCGACCGCTGCATAACTGACCGGACGCTCCCACAGTTCGACCCGGGTCACCGCGTGCTCCTGCCAGCGTTCGCGCTCACCGCGCGACTCGGACTCGGGTGCATTGCTCCATTCTCGCAGTCTCACGGGAAGTCGACTCGACAAACCATTTCCCGCCCTGTTAGATGGGCGTCAATCACACGGTCCGAACAAACGGAAAGTACAGCGACATGAGTACAGGCAACATTCTCTTCGTGGTGGTCCTCATCGTCGTGGTGGCCGCACTGGTCATCTGGATCGCGACAATCTCCTCTCGAGCAAAGCGGATGTCTGCGGCGAGTGACGCCCGTCTTGCCGCCCAGTTGCAGAGCATCGCGAGCAACCCGCCGGTCATAAAGCCGTTCGAGCAGGAGACGCCCGCCGAGCGTTCAGAGCAGGTCATCGCGATGGCTGAGGACGACGACGAAACTCCGGCCGCTGTCGCCGCGAGCACCAAGGCGGAACGCCTTGTTGAACTCTCCGAGCTGCACACCAACGGTGCGATCACCGATGACGAGCTCGCCACCGCGCGCGC
>JADGOT010000208.1 GCA_017882805.1 Glaciihabitans sp.
GTAGTAGGCGAGATGCGACTCGAGAGTTCGCACAAGAGCGCCGTCCTTGCCCTCGGGGCGAAGGTTGGCGTCCACCTCCCACAGCATGGGCTCAGATGCGAGCTCCTGAATTCCCCGGGCTGCTTGCATCGCCAGTCTGGTCCCGATCTCCACCGCCTTGTCGGAGCCCAGGGCTCCTGCGGCTTCCACCACGAAGATCACGTCGACGTCGCTCACGTAGTTGAGCTCGCGCGCCCCCGACTTTCCCATGCCGATGATCGCCAGGCGCGTGTTCGCAACATCCGCCGCCTCGAATCGAGTACTTCGCCGCGCGACCTCGAGAGAGGCGTCCAAAGCCGCTCCGGCCAGGTCGGCGAGCATTCCGGTGACCTGCGATACCGCGGCGAGTGGATCGGGGTTCCCGAGATCCCACCCGGCGAGCGCGGCAAGATGACGACGATAGCGAACGCGGAGTGC
Source organism: Glaciihabitans sp. (assembly GCA_017882805.1). Taxonomy (GTDB): domain Bacteria; phylum Actinomycetota; class Actinomycetes; order Actinomycetales; family Microbacteriaceae; genus Galbitalea. Next base: position 457 of record JADGOT010000208.1, read on the forward strand.
GGTAAATGCCGCGTCATCGGTGAGTCCCGCAACAGCGGCGACCAAGTCGCTACGCAGAGCATCCAGGTCGGGCAGCGTTTCGAGACCGGCCAACAGAACGTCGAGTTCCTCCGGGTGACGCAGGAAGAATTCCGCGATGCCTCGCGACGCACCGAGAATACGGATGAGTCGGTCAGCCGAATCGTCGTTGGCGAGGACCGCGTCCAGCTGGGCTGGTGCATGCTCGCGTAGCTCCCCCAGCAGCCGCAGCGCCTGATCGGCATCGGCGGCGTGTGCGAAGTGCGGCACAAGGTCGTTCGGCAGCCCGTCGACGAGTTTGCCAGCCTCGCCGAGCTCGGTGAATCCGAGTTTCGCCAGCTCGGTCAGCGCCGTCCGAGCTCGAGAGGTGTCGGTCATGATTTCGTCGAATTCGCAATCCAGAAATACATCACGAGATCAAATCAAAAATTGTGGGCAGCATTCGGCACGCTTTTCGTGAGTCGTTAGCGTCACAGGATTTCGAGGTTGCTCTCCAACTCGAACGGCGTGACCTGCGCCCGATACTCATTCCATTCGCGGCGCTTGTTCAACAGCACGAAATTGAAGACCTGCTCGCCTAACGTCTCGGCGACGAGTTCGGAGTCTTCCATGAGAGAGACGGCGTGGTCGAGGCTCGCAGGCAGTTGGCTGTAGCCGAGCGCCTTGCGCTCTGCATCAGTCAGGCTCCACACGTTGTTCTCGGCCTCCGGAGGCAGCTCGTAGCCCTCCTCGATGCCCTTGAGGCCGGCGGCAAGGAGCAGCGAGTATGCGAGATAGGGGTTTGCCGCGGAATCCATGGCGCGGTACTCGACGCGCGAACTCTGCCCCTTGTTCGGCTTGTACAGCGGGACGCGGACGAGAGCGGACCGGTTGTTGTGACCCCAGGTCACGAAGCTCGGAGCTTCGTCGCCACCCCACAAGCGTTTATATGAGTTGACGAACTGGTTCGTCACAGCAGTGATCTCTGGAGCATGGCGCAGTAGGCCGGCCACGAACTGACGACCGATCTTCGAGAGCTGGTACTGCGACCCGGCGTCGTAGAACGCGTTAACGTCGCCCTCGAAGAGCGACATGTGCGTGTGCATGCCCGATCCTGGATGGCCGGAGAGCGGCTTCGGCATGAACGTCGCGTAGACGCCCTGCTCGATCGCGACCTCTTTGATCACCGTGCGGAACGTCATGATGTTGTCAGCCGTGGTCAGCGCGTCGGCGTAGCGCAAGTCGATCTCGTTCTGGCCCGGACCCGCCTCGTGATGGCTGAATTCGACCGAGATGCCGAGGTCTTCGAGCATCCGAACCGACCGACGACGGAAGTCGTGCGCAGTGCCACCGGGAACGTTGTCGAAGTAGCCCGCGGAGTCGACCGGAGTTGGTCCGCCGTTCTTGTACTTGCTCGATTTGAGCAGGTAGAACTCGATCTCGGGATGCGTGTAGAAGGTGAAGCCGCGCTCCCCTGCCTTCGCGAGCGTGCGCTTGAGAACGTTGCGCGGGTCCGCGACCGCCGGCTGTCCGTCCGGGGTCGTAATGTCGCAGAACATCCGCGCGGTCGGGTCGATTTCACCGCGCCACGGAAGGATCTGGAAAGTCGTCGGGTCTGGATGAGCGAGCACATCGGCCTCGTACGCGCGGGTGAGTCCCTCGATCGCGGAACCGTCGAATCCGAGGCCCTCTGCGAACGCACCCTCGACCTCGGCCGGGGCGATGGCGACCGACTTGAGGGTGCCAACGACGTCTGTGAACCAGAGGCGGATGAACTTGATGCTGCGCTCTTCAATTGTGCGAAGAACGAAGTCGCGTTGCTTGTCCACTTCGGCTCCTCTTGGTGCTGCTTTCGGGGCAAATCTCCCGCGCTATTAGGCTAGTGGCTATGCCCCGACTTCGCTTGGCACTCGCCCAGACGAACCCAATTCTTGGCGACCTCAGGGGCAATTCCGCGCAGATCGTCAACGCGGCCAAGCGTGCGGCGGCACAGGGCGCAGACATCCTCGCCGTCGGCGAGATGGCGCTCAGCGGATACCCGATCGAAGACCTCGCGGCACGCCCCAGTTTTCTTGGGGAAGCACATGACTCGGTCGTCGCGCTGGCGAAAAAACTCCTGGACGAGGGCCTCGGCGATCTCGTAGTCGTGGTGGGTCATCCGGATGGCCCGTTCGAACCACGCCTGCTCGGCACCAGCAATGCGCCAACGGCCATCGCAAAGAACCGGGCAAGCGTGCTGCAGCACGGCCACATTCAGGCCGGCTATTCGAAGCACCACCTGCCGAACTATTCGGTGTTCGACGAGTACCGCATCTTCATCCCGGGCGACGAACTGCTCGTGCTTCGGATCAAGGGCGCGGATGTCGCGCTCATCATCTGTGAAGACCTGTGGCGCGATGGTGGGCCTGTCGCCCGCGTGCTCGAGGCCGACGCCGGCCTACTTCTGGTCATCAATGCGTCCCCGTTCGAGCGGGACAAGGACGAAGTACGCCTGCCGCTCGTCACCCGGCGCGCGGTCGAAACGGACACCATCGTCGCCTACGTCAACATCGTCGGCGGCCAGGATGATCTGGTGTTCGACGGCGACACCGTGGTAGTGGATGGCAGCGGCACCATCCTTGCCCGCGCACCACAGTGGGTTCCGCACCTGCTTGTCGTTGATTTGGATGTGGCGGCGGCCGGAGAGACACCACTTCCGGAGAATGTCGTACGGGTGGAGCTCGCCGACGCCGCGCCCGCCCAGAAGGCAATCGCGACCGACATCGCGATCCCGGCCGATGACCACGAACAGCTCTGGAACGCGCTCGTGCTCGGACTGCGGGACTACGTCGAGAAGAACGGGTTTCCTTCGGTTGTTCTTGGCGTCTCGGGTGGAATCGATTCGGCGGTCTGCGCAGCGCTGGCGGCGGACGCAATCGGTGCTGCGCGCGTCCACGGGGTTAGCATGCCGAGCCGGTACAGCTCGAAGGGATCGGTCTCGGATGCCGATATCCTTGCCGCCAATATCGGGTTCAACTACTCGACCGAAGCAATCGCGGATCTGGTGCAGCCCTTCGAGGAGCAGCTGAAACTCTCCGGCACCGCGGCAGAGAACGTGCAGGCACGCGCCCGCGGGGTGATTCTCATGGCGCTGTCGAACATGCACGGGCATCTCGTGCTCACGACCGGCAACAAGACCGAACTCTCGGTGGGCGACTCGACGATTTAAGGTGACTCGGCGGGCGGGTTCGCGCCGAGCAAGGATGTTCCGAAGATGCTGGTCTGGGAGTTGGCGCGCTGGCGCAACGAGATTGCCGCCAAGCGTGGCGAAACTCCCCCCATTCCGGTGAACTCGATTGAGAACCCCCCGCGCGCGGAGCTGCGGCCGGATCAGAAAGACCAGGACACGCTGCCGCCGTACGAAATTCTTGACGCGATCCTGGACGCGTACGTCACGCGAAACCTCGGCCGCGAGGATGTAATCTCACTCGGGTTCGACACCGAGACCGTCGACTTTGTGACGCGCCTCGTCGACCATGCGGAATGGAAGCGTCGCCAGGGAGCGATCGGCCCCAAGATCAGCGGAATGGCGTTCGGCCGCGACCGCCGACTTCCGATCACCTACCGCCCAAACCTGTAGGCACGCGCGTCGGTAGACTTTCGGACATGGCAGAGCAGTCAGGATCGGCGCCCAAGAAGGTTCGCACCCGTCACTTTCAGAACGCAAAAGAGAACGGGATCAAGATCACCGGGCTCACCAGCTACGACATGCTGACCGCTGGAATCTTTGACGAAGCGGGAATCGACTTCCTGCTGGTGGGCGACTCCGCAGCGAACAATGTTCTCGGCTACGACACGACACTCCCGGTCACGATCGATGAACTTATCCCGCTCACCCGCGCGGTGGCCGGCGCCGTCAAGCGCGCATTTGTCGTGGCCGACATGCCCTTCGGCTCGTACGAGACCGGTCCGGACGAGGCTCTTCACACCGCGTTCCGCTTCATGAAGGAGACCGGAGCTCACGCCGTCAAACTGGAGGGCGGAGTTCGCTCCGCCGAACAGATTCGCCGCATCGTTTCGGCGGGCATCCCCGTCATGGCTCACATCGGTTTCACGCCCCAGAGCGAGCACGGGCTGGGTGGTCACGTCATTCAGGGGCGCGGCGACCAGGTCGAAACGCTACTGGCAGACGCCCATGCCGTTGAGGATGCCGGTGCTTTCGCGGTCGTGCTCGAAATGGTGCCAGCGGAGGCCGCCAGGCAGGTCACTGCCGAGCTCCGCATTCCGACTATCAGTGTGGGCGCCGGGCCACACACCGATGGCCAACTCCTCGTCTGGACCGACTGGGCCGGCTTCACCAAGGGGCGGATCCCCTCCTTCGTCAAGCAGTACGCGAATCTGCGCAAGACGCTCACGGATGCCGTCATCGCCTACCGCGCCGACGTCGACTCCGGCGAGTATCCGGGCGAGAAGTACTCCTTCCACGACTAGTCGTGGGTCCAGACCAACAGGTCCCCGTCCGCCTCGCTCGACGTTGTCCCCGTCTGCCGAAAACCGTTCTTCTGTAGCACTCGTTGGCTCGCGATGTTGTCAACGGCGGTGTTGGCGGTAATGGCGACAATCGATGCCGACGACAGCAGGTGGGTGACCAGTGCTTCGACACCCTCGGTCGCAAAACCGCGACCGGTTGCCTCGAAGCCGTAGCCGATCTCGATTGCCCCGTTCTCATCGACTTCGCTGGTGGTCCCCAACATTCCCACGGCCACCAGCGACGCACGCTCGATCGCCGCATAGGAGTCCGGCACCGGGTCGATCGGGTTGGCCAGCAGTTCCGCAAACATCCCGAGCGCATCCCCCGGCCAGGTCGATGAGAATTTCACCGTGCCAACGTCGGCGACGTCAAACCGGAAATCGCCACTCGCGAGTCGTTTCTCGATGAGCGCGTGCGACAGCGGCGCAAGAATCAGGTGTTCGGTTGTCAGAACGGTCACCGGCCCATCGTTTCACGGCAGACTGGCGCAATGGAACTAGTCCAAATAGCCCAGCACCGTCGGGCTCGTCAGCTACGCCAACAGTGACCCGAGCACCTAGTCGTCCTCGGACTCCCACTGGCGCGACCGCTCGGCGATGATCTCGGGCGCTTTCGCCGCTTCCTCGCGGCTCGCAAACGGGCCATCCAGGTCACTCGCGAGCGACTGCCTGCCTTCTTCAACTTCGCCGGTCTTGATGTTGTAGAACCACTCGGTCAACGTTCGCTCCTCAAGAGAAAGATAAAATCGATACTATGCCTCGGGATTCCAGCGGACACCTGCGCGCCGGGCGAGTTTCCCCGGTACGCGCCGTTCCCTCAGGAATTCCGCGACCCGAATATGTCGTCAGGCCGCGCCCTCGCGAGTACGACGGTACAAACATCTATGGCGCGGTCGAGATCGAGCTCATCCGCGAATCCGGCCGGATCGCCGCGCGTGCCATCGAGGCCGTCGGCCTTGCCATCCGTCCTGGTGTCACAACCGACGAGCTCGACGCCATCGGTCACGCCTACCTCATCGAGCACGATGCGTACCCATCGACACTGGGCTACCGCGGCTATCCGAAGTCGGTCTGCACGTCGATCAACGAGATCATCTGCCACGGCATCCCCGACGACACCGTTCTTGAGGACGGCGACATCATCAATATCGACATCACGGCGTTTAAGAACGGCGTGCACGGTGATCTCAGCAAGACGTTCACCGTGGGAACCGCGACCCCTGCGGCGACACACCTCGTTGAGCGCACCCGAGAGGCAATGGAACGCGGCATCAAGGCGGTCGCGCCTGGTCGCGAAGTCAACGTGATCGGTCGGGCTATCGAGTCCTACGCCAAACGCTTCAACTACGGTGTCGTTCGCGATTTCACCGGTCACGGCGTGGGCGAGGCCTTTCACTCGGGCCTGATCATCCCGCACTACGACGCCGCGCCGAACTTTAGCGACGTCATGGAGGTGGGAATGGTGTTCACTATCGAGCCCATGCTTACTCTCGGCACCTACCAGTGGGAGATGTGGGCGGATGACTGGACTGTGGCCACCCGCGACAAGAGCCTCACCGCGCAGTTCGAACACACCCTTGTCGTCACCGAACGTGGCGCCGATATTCTGACCCTCCCCTAGCGCAAACAGAAAAAGGAATCCCCATGGCTCAGGCAGTTGGCATCGACATCGGTGGCACCGGAATCAAGGGTGCCCTGGTCGACACGACTAAGGGCATCCTGCTGAGCGATCGCATCAAGATGGATACTCCCAAGGGCGGCGAACCCGACGACATCGTCAAGGTCGTGGTGACAATCATCGAGCAACTCAAGGTCGAGAAAACTTTGCCTGTCGGCGTGTGTTTTCCGGCGATCGTGATCGACGGTAAGACCATGTCGGCCGCAAACGTCTCGCATAAGTGGATCAATTTCGAGGCCGAGAAGTTCTTCGAAAAGGCGCTGGGGCGTGACATCCGCTTTGTCAACGACGCGGATGCCGCGGGCGTCGGTGAGGTTCGTTACGGTGCAGCGAAGGATGTTGCCGGGCTTGTTCTGATGACCACCCTCGGCACCGGAATCGGTAGCGCGCTGATTTACGACGGGGTGCTCGTGCCCAACGCCGAACTCGGTCACATCGAGGTGGACGGTAAGGACGCGGAGACGCGCGCGTCGTACGCCGCGAAGGAGCGCGGTCGCCTCAGCTTCCGGAGCTGGGCCAAGCGCCTTCAGAGGTACTACAGCGCGCTCGAGTTTCTGCTCTCTCCCAACCTTTTCGTGGTCGGTGGCGGAGTCTCAAAGAGCTACGAGGAATTTTTGCCCCTGCTGAAACTCCGCACGAAGATCGTGCCGGCGACGCTGCGCAACAACGCGGGCATCCTCGGTGCCGCGGCCCTCGCCGTCGACCGTGTTGACGCCGCGAAGATACCCGCGGCGAAGCGTTAGTCGATCGTCTCCCACCAATCGGTGCGTGTGAGGTTCACATCCTCGGACACCGAATCCGGCCTCCACTCGGCTCGGCCGGTCACCGGATGCAGTGGGTGATCCGGCCCGGATGAAATACTGCGGCTGGGAATTGCGATCAGGTCACCCACGGCGACGCGGGCAGGTAAATCGACAGCCAGGACCTTGTGAGTTGCTTCGATGTCCCGGACCCCCTTCTCCCGCACTAGCAGCGACAGCTTGGACCGCGAGCCGGTCTTCGCTCCGATAACCCGAGCTTCCGACCACACCAACCGAAGGCTGCGAAGCGGCGCGTCGACCCGGATCAGAGGAACGCCCGAGTAGTGCTCGGCGACCTGAAGCACGCGCGTGACCAGTACCCCCGTGGACGATTCGGGCGAAGGCAGTGAGCTGCCGAGCGGGATGACCGATGCTGCGCTGTGGGAGGTGGGCGTGCCGCACACCTCGGCGAGACGCCGAAGTGAAATCCCCGCAACGACGATATCCGTGTCCGAAATCGCTGTGCCTTCTGGCCAGTGTTCGAGCCTTGGCCTGGGGACAGTCAGGCCGAACATGGATCCACCACGAGCGCACCAGTACGCAACCCAGCCATAGGAAGACACTGCGCCCAGCCACGCGAATAATCCGAGGCACTAATGGCTTCTGTACGCGAATCGACGCCGATCTAACGGGTTCCTAACGCGCGGCCACCCAAAGCGAGTGACTAAAGCCCCTAGTTCCGCTAGCGCTTAGCCGAGAGGCTGCAGCTAGGTTCGGTTGTCGCATGAGCCCCATGATGCGCTTCTCGCACTCAGGCCGGTCCGCGCGGTGTATGGAAATCGTTAGGGTTTGGCCGCCCGCCGTAAGGACTCCGCAAGGGTTTTCGTGGGGTTCGAAGGAAGGGTATCTACTCAATCACTGTGCCTTCGGGCACCGGAATCCCGATCGGGAACCGAATATCCGCACTGGATGGAGTTGCCTTGCTCGACGTTATCTATGTTGTTGCGGCGATCGCCCTGTTTGGGCTTATCGCATTGATCGCCCGGGCGGTGGAGAAGCTGTGATCGTCTTCACCTTCCTCAGTCTGGCGATCGGCGTTGCCGTACTCGTCTATCTCGTGGTCGCCCTCGTAAAGCCGGAGCGGTTCTGATGAATAACACCTGGCTTTTTATACTTCAAGCACTGACCGTCGTGGTGGTTATCGGCCTCATCTATCGGCCGCTCGGTGACTACATGGCCCACGTCTACACCACCGAAAAGAACCTAAAGGGTGAGCGCGGCTTCTACCGGCTAATTGGCGTCGACCCGGCGTCAGAACAGACCTGGCCGGTCTATCTGCGTAGTGTCCTTGCGTTCTCGTTGGTCGGAGTCCTCTTTGTCTATCTGCTCCAGAGAACCCAAGAGCTGCTTCCGCTGTCGCTCGGTCTGCCTCCGGTGGAACAGGGACTGGCGTGGAACACGGCTATCTCCTTTGTCACAAACACGAACTGGCAGTCGTATTCTCCGGAACTGACCATGGGCTATACGGTCCAGATCGCCGGACTCGCCGTGCAGAACTTTGTGTCCGCCGCAGTCGGCATTGCAGTCGCGATCGCCCTCGTTCGCGGGCTCTCGCGCCGAAAGTCACTCACCATTGGAAACTTCTGGGTCGACGTCACCCGCGGAATCGTGCGCATTCTTCTGCCGCTTTCCGTGGTCGCAGCGGTGATCCTGATCATCGGCGGTGTGATCCAGAACTTCAACCCGTTCGAGCACGTGACGACCATCACCGGAGCAACCGCGACGATCCCGGGCGGCCCCGTCGCCTCGCAGGAGGCGATCAAAGAGCTCGGCACGAACGGTGGTGGGTTCTTCAACGCCAACTCGGCGCATCCATTCGAAAACCCGCTGCCGTGGACGAGCCTGTTCGAGATCATCCTTCTGCTGGTGATCCCGTTCTCGTTGCCGCGCACCTTCGGCAAGATGGTGGGCGACCACCGTCAGGGCTACGCGATTCTGTCGGTGATGGGGATCTTCTGGATCCTCTCGGCGGCATTGCTCACGCTCGCGGAAAGCGTTGGCTCCGGTACTGCGAGCCAGCTGGCTGGCGGAGCAATGGAGGGTAAGGAAACCCGGTTCGGCATCGTCGGCACGACACTGTTCGGCACTTCGTCGACTCTCACGTCGACGGGTGCCGTCAACTCGATGCACGACAGCTTCACCTCTCTCGGCGGTGGCCTTGTGATGCTCAACATGATGCTCGGCGAGGTCGCGCCCGGTGGCGTCGGGTCCGGGCTTTACGGGATTCTCGCGGTTGCCATCGTGGCGGTGTTCGTCGCCGGCCTGATGGTCGGACGGACGCCCGAGTACCTGGGCAAGAAGCTCGGCGCACGGGAGATCAAGATGGCGAGTATCTACATCCTGATCACGCCGACTCTGGTTCTTCTCGGGACCGCCCTGAGCTTCGCGATCCCTGCGGTGGAGTCATCCGTCACTGGAACATCCATGGCCAATACTGGGCTGCACGGCTACTCGGAGGTTCTCTACGCCTTCACCTCGGCGGCGAACAACAACGGTTCGGCTTTCGCCGGGCTCACGGCGAGCACGCCGTGGTTCGACACTGCTCTCGGAGTTGCCATGCTGCTCGGGCGTTTTCTCCCGATGGTCTTTGTCCTCGCTCTTGCCGGATCGCTGGCGGCGCAGGACAAAATCCCCGTCACTGCGGGCACGCTGCCCACGCACCGACCGCAATTCATCGGGCTCCTCATCGGAACGATCATCATCGTCTCCGCACTCACGTATCTCCCCGTTCTAGCGCTAGGTCCACTAGCAGAAGGACTCAAGTAACACCATGTCGACAACACTCATCAAACCAACCGGCGCTCCGCGTACCGGTCAGCGCAAAGCACCGTCCGCGTTCAGCGCAGGTCAATTGATCGCGAGCATCCCGGGCGCGCTCAAGAAGCTCGATCCGCGCACTATGTGGCGCAACCCGGTCATGTTCGTCGTCGAAATCGGCGCCGCACTGACGACCGTGCTTGCGATCGCGGGACCCTTCCTGGGTAAATCCGCACAGACCACCGCGTCGCCTACCTCGCCGGCCTTTATCTGGTCGATCGCAGTGTGGCTTTGGCTCACTGTCTTGTTCGCGAACATGGCCGAAGCGGTCGCCGAGGGCCGCGGCAAGGCTCAGGCCAAGAGTTTGCGCGAGAGTCGAACAAGCACTCTGGCGCAGCGCGTCGTCGCCTACGACGAAGCCGCGGATCCGGGAGCGGAGCATGCGGAGTTCACGCAGATCGCCTCTGCGGATCTCACGCTCGGTGACACGGTGGTGGTCACCGCGGGCGAGCTGATCCCGGGCGATGGCGACATCATCTGGGGAATCGCCTCTGTCGACGAATCAGCGATCACGGGCGAATCCGCTCCGGTCGTGCGCGAGTCGGGTGGCGACCGCAGTGCGGTCACCGGCGGAACTCGGGTGCTCTCTGACCGAATTGTCGTTCGAATCACCAGCAAGCCCGGTGAGACGTTCGTCGACAGGATGATCAAGCTCGTCGAGGGCGCGTCGCGACAGAAGACGCCCAACGAGATCGCGCTCAACATCCTGCTCGCAAGCCTGACGATCATCTTCCTGATCGTGGTCATCATCATTAACCCGATCGCCAGCTATTCGAACGCCGCGCAAAGCGTGCCCGTTTTGGTCGCCCTGCTCGTCTGCCTTATCCCAACCACCATCGGTGCGCTTCTTTCGGCGATCGGAATCGCTGGGATGGACCGGCTTGTTCAGCACAACGTCCTGGCAATGTCGGGCCGTGCCGTGGAGGCAGCGGGAGACGTGACGACACTTCTGCTCGACAAGACCGGAACTATCACCTACGGCAACCGACAGGCAGCAGAGTTCACCCCGCTCAGCGGCGTGGCTCAACGCGCGCTCGCTGAGGCGGCAAGCTCATCATCGATCAGCGACCCGACCCCCGAAGGCAAGTCCATCCTCGACCTCGCGGTCGCACAGGGCGTCGCCATACCGGAATCCGCCGCGGGCAGCGTCTCGGTGCCGTTCAGCGCTCAGACACGCATGAGTGGCATCGACTATGCGGACGGAAGCCAGGTCCGAAAGGGCGCGGGATCAATGGTCATCGCCTGGGTGGAGGAATCCGGCAAGCTACCCCAGAAGACGACCAGCGAGCTCGACGGACTAGTCAGTCACATCGCCGAGGCCGGGGGCACGCCGCTGGTGGTTGCTCGGCGAGACAAGGCTGGCAAGGGTCAGCTCCTCGGCGTCGTCTACCTCAAGGATGTCGTCAAGACCGGCCTGGCCGCACGCTTCGCCGACCTCCGCAAAATGGGCATCCGCACCGTCATGATCACGGGTGACAACCCGCTCACGGCGAAGGCGATCGCGGCAGAGGCGGGAGTAGACGACTTTCTGGCGGAAGCCACCCCCGAGGACAAGATGGCGCTCATCAAGAAGGAGCAGGAGGGCGGCAACCTCGTCGCTATGACCGGAGACGGGACGAACGACGCACCTGCGCTTGCGCAGGCGGATGTCGGCGTTGCCATGAACACCGGAACCTCGGCGGCAAAAGAGGCAGGCAACATGGTCGACCTCGACTCCGACCCCACGA
>JADGOT010000022.1 GCA_017882805.1 Glaciihabitans sp.
GACCGGATGCCCAGCCTGTGCGCGGTCGTCACAATCTCGATCCAGGCGGAGGCAGGCAGTTTTCCCTTGGTCAGAACCCAGCGCACCTCGTCGTCGAGGATCTCGGCGGCGGTTCCCGGGATGGTGTCGAGGCCTGCCGCCTGCGCCTCGACGAGGAAGTCGTGGTAGCTGAGGCTCGTGCGCGCCGATCCATTGACGATCTCCATTGGACTGAACGCGTGCAGGTGAATGTCGGGCTGGCGTCCCTTCACCTCCCGCGCGAGATCGAAATAGGCGGTGCCGGGCAGGTCGGGATGAATGCCGCCCTGCATGCAGATCTCGGTGGCGCCGATGTTCCATGCCTCGTCGACGCGGTCGCCGACCTGTTTCATCGACAGGGTGAAGGCATCTGCGTCCGTGCGACGTTGGGCGAACGCGCAGAAGCGGCAGCCCGTGTAGCAGACGTTGGTGAAGTTGATGTTGCGGTTGACGACGAAGCCGATCTTGTCGCCGACGGTGTCGCGGCGAACCCGGTCGGCGAGACCAGCAAGGGCGTCGAGATCGCGCCCCTCGGCGTTCAGAAGCGCGAGGTATTCGGCATCCGAAAGTCCGGCCGGGTCGGTCTCGGCGTGCAGCAGCGCCGCGTGCACCGCGGGATCCCCGGCAGGTCCGATGACGCGTCGAGTATCTCCGACGGTTTCGCGCAACTCCGACCAGTCGCCGTAGACATCCTCGAAGTCGCTGCGGCGATCGGTAGTGCGCCCTTCGGTGTCGATCTCGGTGTGCAGGTTGACGCGCCCCGAGCCGAGCCACTCGGGATCGGGCTCCTGCCACGGAAGTCCCACGGGCTTGCGTCCCTCGACGGCGAGCCCGCGCTCGTCGGCGAGCGCACGCACATGCGGAAGCAGGCGCGGGTCCAGCCACGGCTCCTCGTCGCGAACGAAGTGTGGATGCACGGTGAGCCGTTCGTGCAACGTGTAGCCGGCCGCCTCGGTCAGGCGCGACAGCTCCTCGATCTCGGGCCACGGGCGCTCGGGGTTCACGTGATCCGGCGTCAGCGGCGATACTCCGCCCCAGTCGTCGATGCCTGCACGGATAAGCATGGCGAGTTCCTGTGGGTCGGTCAGGTTCGGAGGGGTCTGGATGCGCGCCCCCGGCCCGAGCACGAGCTTGGAGACGGCGACGGCGGCGATGTATTCCTCGAGCGGCAGGTCGTCCCGACGCATCATCGCTGTCGACATCTTGGAGCGGAAGTTCTGGATGATGATTTCCTGGATGTGCCCATGGCGGCGGGCGGCAGCGCGGATGGCAAACATCCCCTCGACGCGCTCGGCGTAGGTCTCGCCGATGCCCAGCAGGAGGCCGGTGGTGAACGGGACGTTCGAACGGCCCGCATCCTCGATCACGCGGAGGCGAACGGCCGGGTCCTTGTCGGGCGAACCGAAGTGCGCCTGACCCTTCTCCGTGAAGAGGCGAGTCGAGGTGGTCTCGAGCATCATGCCCATCGAAGGCGACACAGGCTTGAGGCGCTGGATCTCTTCCCAGGTCATGACACCGGGGTTCATGTGCACGAGGAGTCCGGTCTCCTCCATGATGCGGATGGCCATGGCACGCAGGTAGGTGATTGTCGAGTCGTAGCCGTTCGCGTCCAGCCACTCGCGCGCCTCGGGCCAGCGCTCCTCGGGCCGGTCGCCGAGTGTGAACAGCACCTCCTTGCACCCCATCGCCGCACCCTGCCGCGCGACGTCGAGGATCTCGTCGGGCGACATGTACATGTCCTTGCCCTGGCGCTTCAGCTGTGCTGGCGTTTTGACGAACGCGCAGTAGTGGCAGCGGTCCTGGCAGAGGTGCGTGACGGGTATGAAGACCTTGCGCGAGTAGGTGATGACGCCGGGGCGTCCGGCCTTCTCGAGGCCGGCGTCGCGCATCCGTCCGGCGGCGAGCAGCAGCCGATCGAGATCGGCGCCGCGGGCATGCAGCAGCGTCTCGGCCTCGGTTGCATCGATGGAGACGCCCGTCTCGGCGCGCTTGAGTGCACGCGACAGAGCGGATGCCGTTGGAATGTATGCCGGGGTAGTCATTGAGCGTCTCTTCAATCGAGAGGAATCGCCAATAGCCAGGCGCCGAACTAGATACTCACCCTAAACCTCGAACGTTTCAAACGTATTGCACACACCCTTTTCAGGAGGATCTGTACTTGCAGGGGCTGGATGGGCGACTCGAGTGAACATGCGTCTCACCAGTCACAGATGTTCCTGAATTAGGTATTGGAGTGGGTCGCGGCAGCGATCGCCGCGGCCGCCAGTGCAGCGCTCGTCTCGGTGTCGCGCATCCACAGCGGGACCACGGATGCCCGGATGCCCGCGGCCTCGACTGCGGGTGCGAGGGACGCATCCTCTTCGGCCATTAGCCAGGCGTCGAGGACACCGCCCGATGCGCGCGAGCCGTAGTGCAGGGCGACCGCGTCAGCCGCGGTTTCGACGCCGATGGCGGTGAGGCAGGCATCCGCCATTCCGCGCACGACCGAGCCGCCGATGATCGGAGAGACGCCAACAACGCGTGCCCGGGTCGCGCGCAGTGCGGCCCGAATGCCGGGAATGCCCAGAATGGTGCCGATGGATACGACCGGGTTGGAGGGCGCCAGGAGCACGACATCTGCGGTCATGATCGACTCGACGACGCCCGGTGCCGGCAATGCTGCCTCCACGTTTTGCTGCACGAAGCGAGCGGCAGGGAGGGTCGCGCGATGCCGCGTCCACCACTCCTGGAAATGCAGGTCCGCGCCGTCCTGGGTGAGAACGTGAGTCTCCACCTCGTCATTGGTCACCGGAATCAGGTGAACACCCAGCGGCCAGCGCGAGGTGATGCGATCGGTGGCTTCCGCGAGCGTCAAGCCATCGCGCAACATCGAAGTCCGTGCCAGGTGCGTACCGATGTCGAGGTCCCCGAGAGTGAACCACGGCCATCCGATGTTGTATGCGCGCAGTTCATCGCTGACGCGTTCGCTTTCGCCGACTCGTCCCCAGCCGCGTTCCTCATCGCTTTCGCCCGCCAGCGTGTAGGTAATCGAGTCGAGGTCGGGCGCGATGCGGAGGGCGCTCAGCCACATGTCGTCGCCCGTGTTGACTATGGCAGTGACGGATGCGGTGCTGCCGCCGGCGCCGTCGGGATACGCCTCGCGCACGTGCGCCCGCACCCCGCGGAGGAATCTGGCTCCGCCAACTCCGCCCGAAAGAACAGTGATTTTCATGGTCCCTCAAAGCTAACGGAACATTCGCAGGTACCGATTCGGGGACTGTCTGGCAGACTCGTGACGTGAACTCATTCCCAGCGAAGTTCGAGCCGGGTCACGCCGAAGTATCTTTGCCCGTCGCAGATCCGATGCCGATCGAGCAGTTCCTTGAACTCAGCGCGGAGATCGTCTCAACGATCGAGACTGTGATCGACGGAAAGCGCGAGGCGATTGAGATCGCGCTTACCGTCCTTTTGGCCGAGGGCCACCTGCTTATCGAGGATGTTCCGGGCGTCGGCAAGACCATGCTGGCCCGCGCACTTGCCCGCAGCGTCGACTGCTCGGTATCGCGCATCCAGTTCACGCCAGACCTGCTTCCCGCCGACATCACGGGTGTCTCGGTGTTCAATCAGTCCGACCGTGAGTTCGAGTTCAAGCCAGGGCCGGTGTTCGCGAACATTGTGATCGGCGACGAGATAAACCGGGCGAGCCCGAAGACGCAGTCGGCGCTGCTCGAGAGCATGGAGGAGCGTCAGGTCACCGTCGACGGCAAGACGTACATCCTTGCAAATCCCTTCACGGTGGTCGCGACGCAGAACCCCATCGAAATGGAGGGCACCTACGCACTGCCGGAAGCCCAGCGCGATCGCTTCATGGCGCGTATTTCAATGGGTTACCCCGACCCGGCCTCCGAGATAGAAATGCTGCGAACGCGGGCAATTTCCAGTCCACTGGATGTACTCAAGCCGGTCATTGGCGCGACCGAGCTGCGATCGATGATCGCGACGGCACGAGCCGTCTACGCCAGCCCGGCGGTCGAACAGTACGCAGTCGCGATCGCACAGGCGACCCGAAGCGATTCTGAACTCCGCCTGGGCGCGAGCCCGCGAGCGACGCTCCAACTAGTGCGGGCAGCCAAGGCGCGGGCGGCATTGGATGGCCGCGAATTCGTGTTGCCGGACGACATCAATGCGCTCGCAATCACCGTGCTGAGCCACCGGCTGATTCCGTCGGGACGCGTGGGCGTCACGGTGGGTGGCTACTCAGGCGAGACGCTCGCCGAGATCGTGTCCCGCATCGTGGCCGAAACGCCGGTTCCGCTGGGCGCACGCCACGGCGACTGATATGAAACGAACGGAGCGGGCAACGAAGCCCGCACGTGCATCCCAACCGCGTGCAAGCTCGACGCGACCGACGGTTCGCGGAGTCGGCTTTGTGATCGTCGGTCTGGCCTGCGCGGCAGTCGCCTACACGATTGGCCGTTCTGAGTTGCTATTCGCGACCGGCTTCCTGGTGCTGCTCCCGCTCGTCGGATATCTCATCGTCCGCCTGCGACCACTCAGGATGACCGTGAGCCGCACCTTCTCGCCCCCGGTCGTCACGGCGGGAACGCCCACCGTCATCGAACTCTCAGTACGCAACGTCTCGGGGTCGACGAGCCCCGCCGCGAACTGGACCGATCGCATCCCATGGTTCCCTCACCGAGCCGGCCCGGGCGTTCTTCCCGTGCTTCCGGCCGGCGAGATCGCGTCGCCGGCGCGTGACGGGAGGCTTGGTTATTCACTTCGACCCTCGTTGCGCGGTGTCTACGACATCGGGCCCCTCGACGTGAGCTACAGCGACCCATTCGGCCTCGCGATCGGGCGGCTCGCGGTGGGGAGCAGTCAGTCGCTGTACGTCATCCCGCTGGTCGTTCCTCTGGGCGAGAGCGTCTCTCTGGCAGTGTCCGGCGAGGGCTCGGCTCGACTGATCCAGCACATGGCGACCGGCAACGACGACGACCTCATGACGCGCGAGTACCGCACGGGCGACGCGCTCCGCCGTGTGCATTGGCGCGCATCGGCGAGGCACGGCCAGCTCATGGTGCGACAAGAGGAGCAGCGGAGCTATCCGGAGGCTCGGCTGATTCTCGACACCCGCACTGATGGCTATGGCGGAAATATCTCGTCGTTTGAGTTCAACGACACCGGTTTCACCTGGTTCGAGTGGGCGATCACGATGATCGCGTCGGTGGGTGTGCACCTGCATCGGTCGGGATTTCTGGTGCAGGTACTCGAAACGGGCGCAAAGCAGATCGCGCCGCTTGGGGATGCCAATCAGGGCTCAGGACAGGACATCGAGTTTCTCCTGAGCCTCGCGGGAGTTCGTCTGCAGGAGCCGACGGCCATTGTCGGCGATGGAAACGACGAACGCGCACAGAACGCTCTCGGTCCGGTATTTGCGGTAGTCGCCGATCCGTCGGCCGAGACCCTGCGGTGGATTACAACGCAGCGTCGCCAGTACGAGGCGGGGGTCGCCTTCGTCATCGATACCGGCAATCCGGCGGTGCTCCACATTCTGCAGGCGGCGGGGTGGATTTGCGTGCCGGTTAGCGACAAGTCCGATCCGGCGCGTGCGTGGGCGCGAGTGGCCAGCGTTACTGCGCAGACTCCGGCGGAACGCCGATGACCACCGTTACTGCGCGAAGAACCGTGCCGCTCGGCGGCAGTGACATCCGGATGAGCGCCCTGTTGCTGCTCGCACTTGCGGTCGCGATCTCTGGTCTGCACACCGTGCTCGAGGACATCACCTGGTGGTTCGGCGCGTTTGGGGTGATGTTTGTCGTTTTCACTGCCGCAATTGTGGCCCGGTATTTTCTCCGGCGACGCTGGTTGGGATCGATTGCGGCCGTTCTCGCGGCTCTTCTGGTGCTCACGCTGTTCTTCGCGACGAACACGGCCATTCTCGGATTCATCCCCACGGGGACGACCTTCGTGCATTTCGGCAACCTCTTGGCCGCCGCGAACGATTCGATCGAAAGACAGTCGCTCCCGGCGTTCGCGACCACGGGAATCCAGTTTCTGATCTGTTTCGCGGTCGGGGGCATCGCCGTCGTCATGGACGCCGTCGCGATCTGGCTGAGGGCTCCAGCGCTCGCCGGCATACCGCTGCTCGTGGTGGTGGTGGTTCCGAGTTTTGTGCTCGCGAGCCTCACCGACGGATTCACGTTTGAGTTGACTGCGATCGCCTACTTGCTCATCGTCCTCAGCCGAGGACGCCGCATCCAACCCGCGGTTGCAATCTCTGCCGGGGTGATCGCCGTGCTTGGGGCGCTGGTCGTGCCCGCCGTGCTACCGCCCGTGGCGGCCGGTGGCAGCACGGGATCTGGTGTCGGGGTGCTCGCGGAAACCATTAACCCGATCATCGATCTCGGGGCTGACCTGCGTCAGTCGGACGCGACCGCCGCCCTCAGCTACACGACCAGCTCGTCGACGGGGGAGTACCTGCGACTGACTACCCTCGACACTTTCCAGGGAAAGCAGTGGGAGCCCGCGACCCCCAAGCTCAAGCCGGGCAACAGCGTCAAGGCGCTCGGCGACCCTCCCGGCCTTACCGCAGGCATCAAGGTGGGCAACGTCTCGACGAGCATCCAGGTCGCGGAGGCCACCGGTAGCTGGCTACCGATCCCCTACCCGAGCCAGAGCATTTCCGGGTTGACGGGCAAGTGGTTCTGGGAGGACGGCAACCTCTCGGTGCGTTCGACCACCACGTCAATGCAGGGCGAACGCTATTCCGTCAAGAGCCTCGACGTACAGCCGACGATCCAGCAGCTGGAGGCGGCGGGTTCGTCCGCGAGTAGCCCGCTCGCCAAGGTACCTGCCGGCCTCGACCCGATCGTCGCCGCCACCGCCAAGCAGGTAGTCGGAAGCGCCAAGACAAACTTTGACAAGGCCGTGGCGCTTCAGACCTGGTTTCGAGGGGGTACGTTCACCTACTCGACGAGAACCCCGGCAAGAGCCGGCTACGACGGGTCTGGTCTCGACGTCATCGTGCCGTTCCTGCAGGCGAAGAGCGGATACTGCGTGCACTTCGCGACGACCATGGCGGTCATGGCGCGAACTCTCGGCATTCCGTCCCGGATTGCGGTCGGCTTCCTGCCCGGCAAGCTGACTCACCAGGGCAATGACAACACAGCCGTTTACGAGGTGTCCTCGAGCAACCTGCACTCCTGGCCCGAACTGTATTTCAAGAGTGTCGGCTGGGTGCGCTTCGAGCCAACGCCGAGTAAGGGGTTCGAGCCCAACTTCCCGAGCGCACCGGGGCAGGGCACCACGATCCTTCCCACAGCAGGGTCGACCGGCGCAGCCACACCGGTACCGACCGCGACGCCCGTCACCGCTCCGAAGTTGCCGAATCAGGGTGACACGAAGCCGCGTTCGGCGCTGCAGACGAGCACCACGCTCCCCGCCTCTAGTTACGGTGCACTCGGCGTACTCGCTGTTCTTCTCCTGATTGCAACACCCGCCGTCATCCGGATCGTCATTCGGCGCAGGCGCGTCGATCGGATCCGCGAGGGTATCGATCCGGCGGGCTGGGCGTGGCAGGAGTTGCGAGAAACGGCGAGAGACCTCGGGGTGGATGCTCGCGAATCCTCCACACCGGCCGAGCTATCAAGACAGCTTGCCGCCCATCTCGCGCTAGCGCCGGGGCGCACAGCCAAGGCCACCGAGGCACTGGCTCGACTACAGGAGCTCGTCGTAGACGAGGTGTATGGCGTTCCCGCCTATCGCTACAACGGCGAAGACATGGCGGACGCGCTGCGCATTGTCCTGACCGGCCTGCGACGCGCGACATCTCTGGGAAACCGGATCGTAGCAACCGTCGTGCCACCCACCCTGGTCGACCGCGTGCTCGGACGGGCGACCGCGCGCGCCTAGAAGTGCTGCTGGCTAGACGAACGCACTAAAGCCTGTGATGGCTTTTCCGACAATGAGCGTATTCATCTGGCGGGTGCCTTCGAAGGTATAGATCGCCTCGGCGTCCGCGAACGGCTTCGCGACGCCGTTCTCGAGCACGATGCCGTTTCCGCCGAGAGCCTCGCGGCATAGCGCAACCGTCTCGCGAGCTCGGGAAGTCACGAACGCTTTCGAGAGCGCAGACTGCGCATCCGATTGCCTGCCCTCATCCTGAAGCCGTGAAACCTGCATGCAGAGGGCAATGCTTGCGGTGATATTGCCGAGAGCATTCGCGAGCAGTTCCTGCACGAGCTGGAAGCTGCCGATCGGCTTGCCGAACTGGATTCGCGACTTCGAGTACGCAACCGCCGCCTCGTAAGCGCCGATCGAGTTGCCGACTGCCTGCCAGGCGACGCCCGCGCGGGTGAGGCGAAGCACGACGGCGAGATCGCGGAAGCCGTTGATGCGTTGCAGGCGGTCCTCTTCGCCGACCTTGACGTTCGTGAGCGTGATGTCAGCGTTTTGGACGATTCGCAGGCTCTGCTTGTCCTCGATCTTTGTCGCCTGGAACCCGGGGGAGTCGGTGCGCACGATGAAGCCCTTGACCTTCTCATCCGCGACGTCGCGCGCCCAGATTACGACCATATCCGCGAAGGTCGCATTTCCGATCCAGCGCTTTGCGCCGTTGATCGTCCAGGTATCGCCCGTTCGCTCGGCGGTGGTGTTGAGTCCGCGAGCCGTGTCTGAACCCGAGAGCGGTTCGGTGAGCGCGAACGCACCCATGACCGAGCCTTCCGCGAGTTTCGGAAGCCAGTACTTGCGCTGCTCATCCGATCCGCCGACACCGAGCGCACCCATCGCGAGACCGCCCTGGACGCCGCAGAAGGTGGTCAGCGAGGAGTCAACGCGGGCCATCTCAAGGCCGCTCCAGCCACGAAACACGGCGCTGTACCCGGAGTAGTCGTCCTGCCATTCAGGCCCGAAGACGCCGAGCTTTGCGATGCCAGGCACCAGCTGAAACGGCATCTCGGCGCGGGCCCAATAGTCGTTGGCGATAGGGCGCACATTCGTCTCGAAGTACGAACGGATCTCGAGGATCTTCTCGTTTTCGCGGTCGCTGAGCTGATCCTGGAAGAAATAGAAGTCACTCTCGAGGAGGTTCGAAACGCGTGGCGTGTCGGTCATCGTCATGAGGGCACTTTACCTACCGCGCGGACGACGAGGTGCCAGCGGCGGCAAGAGCGGCGCCGATGGAGGCAAACTCGTCGCGGACCTGGCCGACGGTGACGCGGATGAACTGTCCGCCGGGCGCCGTGAGAAACGGCGTTCCCGCGGCCACGCGGATGCCACCCGCCGCGAGTTGCACGACTGCGTCGCGCTCGTCGTCGACCCGCAGCCACAGGTTGATTCCGTCGGCCGTCGTCACATCCCAGCCGTTGTCGCGCAGCGCGGCGGCAATGGCGGTCTGGCGCTCCCGGTATGTGCGCCGCGCGAGCGCGACCTGGTCGACCGTCGTGGGCTCGGTGAGCAGGTCGTAGAGGATGGTCTGTAGCATGCGTGAGGTCCAGCCGGGCCCCAGGATCCGACGAGCAACGAAGCGGTCCATGAAGTCCTTCGGCCCGCCAACTGCCGCGATCCGCAGGTCTGGTCCGTGCGACTTCGAGAAGCTGCGGATGTGGATGACGCGGTTCGGCAGAAACGCGCCGAGCGAGACATCCCCGCTCGACGAGATCTCACCAGAGTGGTCATCCTCGATGATCATCGTGTTCTCGGCATTGCGTGAGTTGCGAATGATGCGGGCCAGTTCGCGGGCGCGCTCAGTCGTCATGGACACACCCGACGGATTCTGCGTTCGCGGTTGCAACACAATCACCGCGGGAGACCGGTGCAGCGCCTCGACGAGCGAGTCGGGCCGCATGCCTTCGCCGTCGAGTTCGACCGGGATGCGTTCGGTTCCGTAGTGGTCGAGCAAGTCGAACACGGGCGGGAAGCCTGGGTTTTCGACGGCGACCCGATCCCCGAACTTCAGGAGCAGATCGAGGCTGCGAGAGATCGCATCCATCGCGCCGTCGACGATCGTCAGGAGACCTGGCTCGAATGGCCA
>JADGOT010000209.1 GCA_017882805.1 Glaciihabitans sp.
ACACGGGCGGGAAGCCTGGGTTTTCGACGGCGACCCGATCCCCGAACTTCAGGAGCAGATCGAGGCTGCGAGAGATCGCATCCATCGCGCCGTCGACGATCGTCAGGAGACCTGGCTCGAATGGCCAGGAAGCCAGCAGCAGCGTTTCCAGCTCCGGGATGACCGGTTCGTCGAAGTAGCTCTGGGTTCCCGCGCGGCTAGACACCCTCGACAGAGCGGGCCCCATATCGGGGAGCAGCAGCGGGTCGGGCGTTCCGGTGGAAAGGTCGAGCCGGGCATCCGGAAGCTCGGTCAGGCTGCGCGATCGGGGTGGCAGCCAGGTGGTGCGCTCGGCTCGCACGAACGAGCCGCTGCGCCCCCGGGAAATGATTAGGCCAACACTGGCGAGCGCCTGCCAGGCGTGACTAACTGTCGCCGGGCTCACGCCCAGATCGCTGGCGAGCTCGCGAACCGTTGGAAGCCGGTCGCCAGGGGCAAGATCACCGGATGCGATAAGACGCGCGATTGTGCCCGCAATGCCGCTGGGCGACGGGTCTTCGATCGCTACCGCTACCGACTTCATCGTCCGCTCCCGTAGTTTTGCAAGTAATTCGTTCGATCCGAGAAATACATGCGAAATGTTTACGACGAATAATAACAAAAAGCTAGTCGGAGGTTACTCATGACCGTAGTTCGCGCAGCAATAACGCAAACCACCTGGACCGGTGACAAAGAGTCCATGATCGCGAAACACGAGCAGTTTGCTCGCGATGCGGCAAAGGATGGCGCGCAGGTGGTCTGCTTCCAGGAGCTCTTCTATGGGCCCTACTTTGGTATTACCGAAGACAAAAAGTACTACCGCTACGCGGAGCCGTCTAACGGCCCGATCGTCACGAAGTTCGCGGCCCTCGCCAAGGAGCTGGGCATCGTGCTGATCCTCCCCATCTACGAGGAGGACATCACCGGCGTGTACTACAACACGGCAGTAATCGTCGAGTCAGATGGCACGATCCTTGGCCAGTACCGCAAGCACCACATCCCGAACCTCGACCGGTTCTGGGAGAAGTTCTACTTCCGTCCCGGCAATGGTGGTTACCCCGTGTTCGACACCTCGGTCGGCAAGATCGGTCTCTACATCTGTTACGACCGTCACTTCCCCGAGGGATGGCGGGAGCTGGGTCTGAACGGCGCGCACATGGTGTTCAACCCCAATGCCACAAAGCCCGGGCTGTCGAACCGCCTGTGGGAGGTGGAAGGGCCGTGCGCGGCCGTCGCCAACGGTTACTTCGTGCTTCAGCCAAACCGCGTTGGTCGCGAGGACAACGAGTACGGCGAACTCGCCGTGGACTTCTACGGCACAAGCCAAGTGATCGACCCTCGTGGCAACTTCGTCGGCGAGCGGGGCTCGGGAGAACACGAGGAGATCCTGATCCGCGACCTCGATCTCGACATGGTGCAGCAGATGCGCGACGACTGGCAGTTCTATCGCGACCGTCGCCCGGAAAGCTACACGTCGATCCCCAAGCCCTAAGGAGCGTGTCCCATGACTAAGACCCTCATCAAGAACGGCACGGTCGTGAACTCGACCGGCAGCGGGGCGGCCGACGTGCTGATCGACGGCGAGACCATTGCTGCGGTTTTGGCTCCCGGCTCGACGCTGCTTGGCTTCGACATCGAGTCAAAGGTCGACACCGTGATCGACGCGAAGGGCAAGCTCGTTATCCCCGGCGGCATTGACGCGCACACCCACTTCGAGCTGCCGTTCGGCGGCACGGAAGCATCGGACACATTCGAGTCGGGCACCCGCGCGGCCGCCTGGGGCGGGACCACGAGCGTCATCGACTTCGCGGTTCAGACCACGGGAACGAAGATTCAGGATGGTCTCGCGAAATGGCACGCGAAGGCGGCGGGCAACTGCGCTATCGACTACGGCTTCCACCAGATCATTGGTGGCGTCGACGAGGATTCGCTGAAGGCCATGAGCGGCTTCGTGGACGAGGGCATCACGAGCTACAAGATGTTCATGGCTTATCCGGGCGTCTTCTACTCGGATGACGGCCAGATTCTGCGAGCGATGCAGAAGGCTGCCGACATCGGCCTGCTCACGATGATGCACGCCGAGAACGGCCCGGCAATCGACGTACTCGCCGCCCAGTTGGTCGCCGAGGGCAAGAACACGCCGTACTACCACGGCATCGCGCGCGCCTGGCAGATGGAAGAGGAAGCCACGCACCGCGCCATCATGCTCGGCAATCTGACCGGTGCGCCGCTCTATATCGTGCACGTCAGCGCAAAGCAGGCGGTCGAACAGCTCGCCTGGGCACGCGACAAGGGCTGGAACGTCTTCGGCGAGACCTGCCCGCAGTATCTCTACCTGTCGCTTGAGGACCAGCTCGGGGCCGACAGCAAGCAATGGGGCACATTTGAGGGCGCCAAGTGGGTGTGCTCGACCCCGCTGCGTTCCCGTGAGGAGGGTCACCAGGATCACATGTGGCAGGCGCTTCGCACGAACGATCTGCAAATGGTCTCGACCGACCACTGCCCGTTCTGCATGAAGGGACAGAAGGATCTCGGAATCGGCGACTTCCGCAAGATTCCGAACGGTATCGGATCCATCGAACATCGTATGGACCTGATGTACCAGGGTGTCGTCACGGGTGAGCTCACGCTCGAGCGCTGGGTCGAACTGGTTTCGACCACCCCCGCGCGGATGTTCGGGATGTACGGACGCAAGGGCGTCATCCAGCCCGGCGCTGACGGCGACGTCGTGATCTACGACCCCAAGGGCCACACGAGCATCTCGGCGGCCACGCATCACATGAACATGGACTACTCCGCGTGGGAGGGCTACGAAATCGACGGACACGTCGACACTGTTGTCTCGCGGGGCAAGGTCATCATCGACGACAATGCGTACCTCGGCGCAAAGGGTGACGGCAAGTACATCAAGCGCGGCCTGTCGCAGTATCTGATTTAGGGCCCTTCGGCAAAAGAGAAAGCACAGCATGGACTTCGGCGCAGTACTCCAAACCAATCCACCGGCCTCGCGCACGGTGTACCTCGCGGGGCTCGCGGAGCAGTACGGGTTTAGCCACGTCTGGACCTTCGACTCCCACCTGCTCTGGCAGGAACCGTACGTGATCTACAGCCAGATCCTGGCCGAGACCAAGCGCATCATTGTCGGCCCGATGGTCACCAACCCGGCGACCCGTGACTGGACGGTCACGGCATCCACCTATGCGACCCTCAACGAGATGTACGGCAACCGCACCATCTGTGGCATCGGTCGCGGTGACTCCGCCGTTCGCGTGACCAATGGTGCGCCGACCACCCTCAAGACGCTGCGCGAGTCGATCCACGTCATCCGTGAACTCGCCAACTCGCGGCCAGTTCAGTACAACGGGGCGCAGCTGCAGTTTCCGTGGAGCACCGGCTCGACCCTCGACATTTGGGTGGCTGCGTACGGGCCGCTCGCGCTCAAGCTCGCCGGCGAGGTCGGCGACGGGTTCATCCTGCAGCTGGCCGACCTCCACATCGCCGAGTGGATGATCAAGACGGTTCGGGATGCAGCCGAGGCCGTGGGCCGGGACCCGCTTTCGATCAAGTTCTGCGTTGCGGCACCCATGTACATTGGCGACTCATCCGATCCGAAAGAGCTGGCGCATATGCGCGAGCAGTGTCGCTGGTTCGGCGGGATGGTTGGCAATCACGTCGCGGACATTGTCAGCAAGTACGGCGATGGTGGTTCCGTTCCCAAGGCACTCACCGACTACATCAAAGGCCGCGAGGGATACGACTACAACGAGCACGGCCGGGCGGGCAACACGCACGCCGAGTTCGTTCCCGATGAGATCGTCGACCGCTTCTGCCTGCTCGGTTCGGCCGAAGACCACATCGAGAAGCTCAAGGCGCTCAAAGCCATCGGCGTCGACCAGTTCGCGGGATACCTCCAGCACGACAACAAGGAAGAGACGCTGCGCGTCTACGGGGAGACCGTCATACCGGCCATCCGCGAACACATCACTGCGAAGGAGCAGCTATGACCGACTTTGACAAGGAAGAGGGCGAGCGCGCGTACGACCTCGACCGCGCACACGTCTTCCACTCGTGGAGCGCACAGGGCGCGCTCAAGCCCTTCACGCCCGCCCGTGGTCTTGGGACGACGCTGTGGGACTACGACGGCAAGGCATATCTCGACTTCTCGAGCCAGCTGGTCAACCTCAACATCGGGCACCAGCATCCGAAGGTTGTCGCGGCGATCAAGGCTCAGGCCGACGTGATGACGACGATCGCTCCCGCGCATGCGAACATCCAGCGCGGAGAGGCGGCTCGTCGGATCCTTGAGCGAGCTGGCGGACACTTCTCCCGCGTCTTCTTCACCAACGGTGGGGCAGATGCAAACGAGAACGCGATCCGTCTCGCGCGGCTGACCACGGGACGCGACAAGGTGCTGTCCACCTACCGGAGCTACCACGGCAATACCGGCGCAGCCATCGTCGCGACGGGAGACTGGCGCCGGATGCCCAACGAGTACTCCCGCGGGCACGCGCACTTCTTCGGGCCGTTCGCCTACCGCTCTGAGTTTTGGTCGTCGTCGCCCGAAGAGGAGTCGGAACGCGCTCTGCACCACCTTGAGCGCGTGATCGTCTCGGAAGGCGCGTCATCGATCGCGGCCATCCTGCTCGAGACGGTACCGGGAACCGCAGGCATCCTCGTGCCGCCGCCTGGCTACCTGGAGGGTGTGCGCGATCTGTGCGACAAGTACGGAATCGTGTTGATCTTCGACGAGGTCATGTGCGGCTTCGGTCGCACTGGCGACTGGTTCGCCTGGCAGAACCCCGACTTCGCGGGGGTGCAGCCCGACCTGATCACATTCGCAAAGGGTGTCAACTCAGGGTACGTGCCCGCGGGTGGCGTGATCATCTCGGACTCGATCGCCAATGCGTTCACCAACGACGTGTTCCCGGGCGGACTTACCTACTCGGGTCATCCGCTCGCAATGGCATCGATTGTGGCGACGCTCGACGCGATGGAGGACGAGAAGATCGTCGTGAACGCGGCCTTCATCGGCGCGAAGTTTCTTGGCCCGGGTCTTGCAGAACTCGGGGAGAAGCATCCAATGATCGGCGAGGTTCGCGGCGTTGGCGTCTTCTGGGCGCTCGACCTGGT
Source organism: Glaciihabitans sp. (assembly GCA_017882805.1). Lineage (GTDB taxonomy): Bacteria > Actinomycetota > Actinomycetes > Actinomycetales > Microbacteriaceae > Galbitalea. The sequence continues at coordinate 5,149 of JADGOT010000209.1, forward strand.
GGACGACCCGGATAGCCGCGCTCCCGTGTCGGGCGCGGTCGTGGCCGAGATCAAGAACCGACTGATGGCCGCGGGTCTCCTGCCGTTCACGGCGGACAACCGCATCCACGTCGTCCCGCCGTGCAACGTCTCGATCGACGACGTCGAGGCCGCTCTCGCGATCTACGACGGAGTATTCACCGCTGTCGCCAGCTAGCCCGAGTTGGGTGGCGGGAGAAACTTCGCTGGCTGGCGGGAGGTAGTGCAGGATGGGCGGAGTTACAACCCCGCCCACGGCACAGTTTCTCCCTCCACCGCGGAACAGCTAGTCGGTGGCGACGACCCCGGCAGTTTTCGGGC
>JADGOT010000210.1 GCA_017882805.1 Glaciihabitans sp.
GCTCGGGTACGGCGCGGGGATCATGGCACCGGGGCAGAAGCTAGGTTTCGGTGCCCTGCCGGTCGCACATCACCTGCTGCTCGGTCACGGCAAGGCCGTCACGGCTCTTCGCGCCGCCGGTGCCACCAACATCGGAATCGCCAACAACCACGGTCCGACCTGGGCTGCAAGCGAGAAGCCCGAAGACCTCGAGGCTGCAGGGCTGTACGACAACCTCGCCAACTGGCTGTTCTCCGATCCCATTCTGTTTGGGCGGTACCCCGCGGTGATGGAACCGATGCTCCCCGAGGGATTCGCCGAAGATCTTGAGCAGATTTCTGCGCCCATCGACTGGTACGGCATCAACTACTACAACCCCGTGAAGGTGGCCGCGCAAAGCGACGAGGCAGGCGGGCTCGTCGACGGGCACGAGCTGGACTCGAGCCTTCCGTTCTCGCTTGTCGAGATCGATGGCTACCCCCGCACCGATTTCGACTGGCCGATCGTTCCCGAAGCGTTCACCGCACTTCTGGTGGAGTTCAAGGACCGCTACGGCGACCGCCTGCCGCCGATCTACATCACCGAAAATGGATGCGCGATCAATGATGCGCCCGACGCTTCCGGGCGCGTTGCCGACACCCGCCGCATCGACTACACCAGCGCGCACCTCGCCGCGGTCGGGGCGGCAATAGGAGCGGGTGTCGACGTTCGGGGGTACTTCCACTGGTCGCTCCTCGACAACTTCGAGTGGGCGGTTGGCTACTCGCAGCGATTTGGGCTGGTCTTCACCGACTACGCGACGCAGGAACGCATTCCCAAGGACTCCTTCTATTGGTACCGGGATGTCATCGCTGCGCTCCGCACGCCCTAGGTTCTTTTCATGAACGCATTTTCTGTCGAACGCGAGGGCAACGTCGCTCTCGTCACCATGCTGGGCAGCGCCATGGATCGCGAGTTCTTCACCGAGCTCCCACGGGTATTCCGCGAGCTCGACGCCGACTCCAGCGTGCGCGCGATCGTGCTCGGCGGAAGCGGAGCGAACTTCTCGGTCGGTCTCGACCTGAAGGATGTCGCCCCGATGTTCGGCGTGCTCACGACTGGCGATTCCCTGGCTAGCGCTCGAATGGGACTTCTCGCCCAGGTGCGCGAGTGGCAGGCATCCATCACCGCGGTCGCGGACTGCCGTACTCCGATCATCTCCGCGATTGATGGCTGGTGCATCGGCGGCGGTATCGACCTCATCGCCGCAACCGACATCCGGCTGGCGACGGCAGCGGCGAAGTTCAGTGTTCGCGAAACGAAGGTGGCGATCGTCGCAGACCTGGGCAGCCTGCAGCGACTGGTCGGCATCGTTGGCGACGGACACCTGCGCGAACTCGCCCTTACCGGCGGCGACATCGACAGCGCCCGGGCCGAACGCATCGGCCTCGTCAACACCGTCTATCCAGACGCCGCCGCGCTGCAGGATGCCGCCCTTGCGATGGCGCGAAGCATCGCCGCCAATTCGCCCCTCGTTGTCCGCGGCGTGAAGGACGTGCTCGACGCCGAACGCGCGCCCCGAGTCGAGGCGGGGCTGCGCTACGTCGCCGCCTGGAACGCAGCATTTCTACCGAGCCACGATCTCGACGAGGCCTTCGCATCCTTTGCGGAGCGTAGGCCCGCAGAATTCACGGGCGAGTAGCGCCTACTTGGCTGCGCTTTCCCGGGCTCTCCTGGGCCGACTGACTGCGAAGATGTAAATAATCTCCAGGATGCCCACGGTGTTGAGAACAAACATGACGATGAACCAGGCGAGGTTGTGATCGCCGCCCGCTCGCCAGAGCGCGATGGCTTTCCACACCGCCTCCCAGACGCCGAGGACGACGATGAGAACAATCACGTAGTTGGGCAGTGGATTGCTTAACAGGTTTTGCATTTTCTGATCGTCTCACAGTGCCGTTTGATCGAGCCCGTCAGTTTCGCGCAGGAGCCTCGAGTTCGACGGATTCCCCGGGAGCAAGCGGGAAGAACTCCCCGCCGCCCTGCTCGGTCGTCGCCTGGATGCGCGCGTTAGCCATCCCGTTGCCGATGACGGAGTTGATCATCTCGTGCGTTGGGAAGCTGCGCTTCGGCTTTGCCGCGAGCACGTAGTCCATGACCTCGCCGATCTTCAGCCACGGAGCGCTTGCCGGCACGGCGAGCAACTCGACCTCTGAAGGCCCCTGCGTGAAGGAGTCGCCCGGGTAGTACACCGAGTCGTTGATGAGAACACCGACATTGTCGACGATGGGGAACGAGGAGTGAATCTGTGCATGCTTCTCGCCGAAGAACTCGAGGGTGAACGGATCGACCGTGATCTTCTCGCCCGCCTTCACCACGGTGAATTCGAAATCAGTTGCGGCCGCAGCGACGCCGGACGGGCCGAAGAACTTCACCTCGGGACTGTTCGTGAGAATGCGCTGGAGGTGCTCGGAAGTCCAGTGATCCCCGTGCTCGTGCGTGATCACGACGGCGACCACATTGTTGGTATCGGGGAGCGGAACAGTGAACGAGCCCGGATCGACGATGAGCTTCTTTTCGGCGATGGATGCGACAAAACAGGCGTGTTCGTACTTCGTAATCCTCATGCTTCGAGCCTACGCCAGCGCATGGCACGATATACCCCCTAGGGGTATCATGGAGGGATGATCGAAGACATCAAGAAGCGCGCGCTGCATCGCAGCCGCATACTGCAGGGGCAGCTTCGTGGGCTTGAGAAAATGATCGACAACGAGGAATACTGCGTCGACATCATTACGCAGTCGCTGGCGATTCAGAAATCGCTGCGAAGCCTCAACAAGCTTCTTGTGGAAAACCACTTGCGCACCCACGTGACCGATATGTTCGAAGAGGGTGGCACCGAGCGCGAGGCTGCAGTGACCGAGCTGCTGACCGTGTTCGAGCTCACCAATAACAGGGGGCAGTGATGGATCACAGTCAAATGGATCACTCGACGATGGATCACGCCGCGACGAAAGGCGGCCACATGGACCACGTCGCGATGTTCCGCCGCCGCTTTTGGGTGAGCCTGATTCTCACGGTCCCGACGCTCGTGTTCAGCGCCGGGCTGCAGGACATCCTGCACCTCACCGGCCCGCGTTTCCCGGGCAGCGAATGGATCCCCGCCGTCTTCGGCCTCGCGATCTTCATCTACGGCGGTCGCACGTTCCTGGTCGACGGCTGGTGGGAGCTGCGGCATCGCCAGCCCGGCATGATGCTGCTGATCTCGCTCGCAATCGTGGTGGCGTTCGGCTACAGCGCCGCCGTGACGCTCGGTCTCCACGGCATGGACTTCTGGTGGGAACTTGCGACCCTGATCACGATCATGCTGCTTGGTCACTGGATAGAAATGACCGCGGTGATGAGCGCGGGCGACGCGCTCGGCGAGCTGGCCAGTCTGATTCCGGATGTCGCCGACGTCGTTCACGGCGACCACGTCATGACCATGCCGGTCACGTCGATCGTCGTTGGCGATTCCGTGCTCGTTCGCCCGGGCGCGAGCGTGCCGGTCGACGGAGAGGTCATCGACGGTGACTCGGATGTGAACGAGTCGCTGCTCACCGGCGAGAGCGCGGCCGCCTCGAAGTCGGTCGGGTCGCAGGTTGTTGCGGGCAGCATCAACGGTTCCGGCGCGCTCACCATTCGTGTCACCAAGGTCGGGAACGATACCGCGCTTGCCGGTGTCATGAAGCTGGTCGCAGAGGCACAGGCGAGCAAATCCGGCGCCCAGGTTCTTGCCGACCGGGCCGCGGGCTGGCTGTTCTACATCGCGGTCGGCGCCGCCGCGATCACCGCTCTGGCGTGGTATCTGATCACGCCGTCCGATCCCAACTTCGTTCTCGAGCGCGTAGTGACGGTCCTCGTAATTGCGTGCCCGCACGCACTAGGTCTTGCGATACCGCTGGTCGCCCAGATTTCGACCTCGCTGGGTGCACGGCGGGGCATCCTGGTTCGCAGTCGAGCTGAACTGGAGGATGCGCGGCTCGTGTCGATTGTTCTGTTCGACAAGACTGGCACCCTGACCGAGGGACGCCAGGGCGTCGACGCGGTCGTCGCCGTTGGTGATACCACCGAGGATGAGCTATTGCAGCTTGCGGCCGCTGTTGAGGCCAAGTCCGAGCATCCGATCGCTCGCGCGATTGTGGACGAAGCCGCAGGTCGCAAACTGCCGAAACTTCGGGTTGCCAAGTTCGCATCGCTTGCCGGGCGTGGAGTCGAGGCGACAGTCGAAGGCAACGGGATCACGGTCGCGGCACCCCGGGTGCTGACCGAGCGCGGCATCCACATGCATCCGCTGCTCGTGCACGCGACACGCGACGCGTCGGCCGACGGCAAGACCGTCGTCTACGTGCTCCGCGACGACTCTGTGCTTGGGCTCATCGCGCTGGCGGACGTCATTCGACCCGAGTCGGTAGAAGCAGTCGCCACGCTGCGGTCGCGCGGAATTCGCGTGGCGATGCTGACAGGCGACTCCCGCGCTGTGGCCAACTGGGTCGGCGCACGACTCGCAATCGACGAGATCTTCTCGGAGGTACTCCCGTCACAGAAGTCTCAGATCGTGGAGCGTTTGCAAGCCGGCGGCGCGAAGGTCGCGATGGTTGGCGACGGTGTCAACGATGCGCCCGCGCTTGCGCGTGCCGACGTGGGGATCGCAATTGGCGCTGGCACGGATGTGGCGATCGAGTCGGCCGGGATCATCCTGGCGTCGAGTGATCCGCGCGGCGTTGCAGACATCCTGAAGCTGAGTCGAGCCACCTATCGCAAGATGCTGCAAAATCTGGTCTGGGGCGCGGGCTACAACGTGGTCGGTATCCCGCTCGCGGCTGGCGTGCTCTTTGGCGCCGGCATTCTGTTGGCTCCCGCGGTCGGCGCCATCCTGATGTCCGTCTCCACCATCGTGGTTGCCCTCAACGCGCAACTCCTCCGTCGCCTCCGCCTTGGCTCCTGAGCCTTCTCGTTCTTACCTTTTTCAGGAGAATGTGTGACTGGTGGAGGCTATGTGGCCAAATTCGTCACAGTGTCACCACCAGTCACACAATTTCCTGAATTGGGAGGATGGGAACAGGCGCGGATGCTCGGTTTTGCGTCCATAATCGGGGAATGACGCAGACGTCCCCGAAACGCCTTGTTGTGGCGATCAACCCGTCCGCTCGCTTCGGCGCCAATAAGGGTGTCGGCAGCACAATGGTCGACAAGCTTCGCGGCCTCGGCCACGACGTCGTGGACCTGCTTGAGCCCAGCTACGCAGAGCTCATCGCCTCAGCCAAGCGCGAGATCGCGACGAAGCCGGATGCCCTGATCGTTGTCGGTGGCGATGGCATGGTGAATCTCGGCGTCAACCTCGTCGCGGGCACCGGAGTTCCACTCGGGCTCATCCCGGCGGGCACCGGCAACGACATGGCACGCGTGCTCGGCATCCCTCACGAGAACCAATCCGCCGCGCTCGAAGTTTTGATCGAAGCGCTCAACTACCCGGCACGTGTCATCGATGCCGGACTGGTGACGGATGCGAAGGGCGAGACCCGCTGGTTCGGCTGCATGTTGTCGGCAGGGTTCGACTCGCGTGTCAACGAGCGCGCGAACACCTGGCGTCACCCCAAGGGTGCGAGTCGGTACACCTTCGCCATGCTGCGTGAGCTCGTCACCCTGAAACCCATCCAGTACAAGATCATCCACGATGGCAACACTCTCGACGCTGCGGGTCTCATGATGTCGGTCGGCAACGGTGTCTCGCTCGGTGGCGGCATGAAGGTCACTCCGAACGCGATTGTCGACGACGGGCTGCTCGACATCCTCGTGGTCGGCCCGCTCTCGCGATTCTCGTTCCTGCGCATCTTCCCGAGGGTTTTCGCGGGAACCCACATCTCAGATCCCCGGGTGTCCATCATCAAGGCCAAGAAGATCCACATCGAGGCAGCTGACGTGGTGGCCTACACCGACGGCGAGCGATTCGCAGCGCTCCCAATCGACATCGAGGTGAAATCCGGCGCACTGCAGGTCTTCGCGCCGCCGGTGACCGCCGAGGAGCCAGCCCCGACGAAGGGAGCCAAGGCTACGAAGTAGCGCTGTTTGGCGGGTCTTCTCGCCGTATGGCATACTCGTAAAGTTGTCGTGACGGCCCCATCGTATAGCGGCCTAGTACGCTGCCCTCTCACGGCGGTAACACCGGTTCGAATCCGGTTGGGGTCACAACCGCTCGGATGCCAGTTGTTTACTGGTGTCCGGCCTTCCTTCGCGAGTCGCATATCCCGCGACTAACCGACCTCGCCGAGCGACAGACCGTCCTGCGCAGGGACTTTCGACCCTGACATCGGAGGCTGCCTCGGAGGAGTCTGGACTCACGGCCCCTTTGACCGTGCGTCACGCTCGCCACAAGCGAACCTGACGACGAGGTGGATTCCTAGAAAGGCAAACTCGTGACCATCGTCGACAAGGTCCAGCACATCAGCCACTCGCAGGACAAGACACCGGAAGCCTGGCGCGGATTCGTTGGCGGCGCCTGGCAGGACGGGATCGATGTTCGCGATTTCATTCAGCGCAACTACACGCCCTACGTCGGCGACGGTTCATTCCTGCGCGGACCGACCGAGCGAACGCTGCTCATCTGGGCGAAGCTCACTGCGATGTTTCCCGAGGAGCGCGCGAAGGGCGTCTACGACGTCGATGCGACGACGCCGGCGCTGATCACCGCGCACAAGCCTGGCTACATTGACAAAGCCAACGAACTTATCGTCGGACTTCAGACGGATGCCCCGCTTAAGCGCGCCATCATGCCGTTCGGCGGCTGGCGTATGGTCGCCACCGCTCTCGAAACCTACGGTTACCCAGTCTCGCCCGAGCTCGAGACGATCTTCACGAAGTACCGCAAGACCCACAACGATGGAGTCTTCGACGTCTACCCACCCGCGGTGAAACGGGCGAGGCACAGCAAGATCATCACCGGACTCCCGGATTCCTACGGCCGTGGGCGCATCATCGGCGACTATCGCCGGGTCGCGCTCTACGGCGTTGACGCACTAATCGCGCAGAAGAAGCTTGACCGCTCAGAGCTGGACCTGCACTTCTCAACCGAGGACGTCATCCGTGATCGTGAAGAGAATGCGGAGCAAGTGCGAGCCCTTCAGGAACTCGTCCAGATGGCGGCGTCGTACGGTTTCGACATCTCCCGCCCCGCCGAGAACGCGCGCGAGGCGGTGCAGTGGCTCTACTTCGCCTACCTCGGCGCAGTAAAGGAACAGAACGGCGCCGCAATGTCGTTCGGTCGCAACACCGCGTTCCTCGACATTTACTTTGAGCGGGACATTGCGTCTGGGGTGCTGACGGAACAGGACTCCCAGGAGCTCGTGGATGACCTCGTCATCAAGCTGCGGATCGTGCGCTTTCTTCGCACCCCGGAATATGACTCGCTGTACTCCGGCGACCCGACTTGGGTCACCGAGTCGATCGGCGGCGTCGGGGAAGACGGTCGCACCCTTGTGACGCGCACCTCATTCCGTTTCCTGCAGACTCTCTACAACCTGGGCCCAGCGCCGGAACCGAACCTGACCGTGCTGTGGAGCGACCGGCTCCCTGACGGCTTCAAGCGGTTCTGCGCGAAGGTCTCGATTGACACGTCCGCGATCCAGTACGAGTCCGACGAGCTAATTCGGGGCGCGTGGGGAGACGATGCGGCGATCGCGTGCTGCGTTTCGCCCATGCGGGTCGGCAAGCAGATGCAGTTCTTCGGCGCGCGCGTGAACGTGGCGAAGGCGCTGCTCTACGCGATTAATGGCGGCCGAGACGAGGTCTCGGGTGAGCAGGTCGCGCCGTTGTCGGCGCCCATAGCGGGCGACGTCCTCGACTACGACACGGTCTGGGCTGCCTACCAGAACCTGCTGGAGTGGCTCGCAGCAACCTACGTCGATGCGCTCAACTGCATCCACTACATGCATGACAAGTACGCGTATGAGCGCCTCGAGATGGCTCTGCACGACCGCACGATCCTGCGTACCCTCGCCTGCGGGATCGCAGGGCTGAGCGTCGCCGCTGATTCGCTCTCTGCGATCAAGTACGCGACGGTCCGACCGGTTCGCGACACCACCGGACTGGTCGTTGACTACACAATCGAGGGCGAGTATCCGGCTTTTGGAAACGACGATGATCGCGCCGACTCAATCGCGACCATGATCGCGACGCGATTCATGGAGTTGCTGCGCCAGAACCCCACCTACCGCGGAGCGGTTCACACGCAGTCGGTACTCACGATCACCTCGAATGTCGTTTACGGCAAGGCGACGGGCAACACCCCGGATGGTCGACGCGCGGGTGCTCCGTTTGCACCGGGTGCGAACCCGATGAATGGCAGGGACACGCACGGCATGCTGGCGTCGGCGCTGAGCGTCGCGAAGATTCCGTATGCCCAGGCGCAGGATGGCATCTCTCTGACGACGAGCATCGTGCCAACCGGTCTCGGTCACAGCAGTGATGAGCAAGTCGCGAACCTAGTCGGGGTGATTGACGCGTTCACAGAAGCGCAGGGCTACCACCTGAACGTCAACGTGCTCAACCGTGAGACCCTTGTCGACGCAATGGAGCACCCGGACAAGTACCCGCAGTTGACGATTCGGGTTTCGGGGTACGCGGTCAACTTCGTGCGCCTCACCCGGGAGCAACAGCTGGATGTCATTAGCCGCACCTTCCACTCTCACGCCTGAGCCACGACGTGTCAGTTGTTGATTTGGGCATACCCGAGTTCGTCGCGCAACTGCGTCACGAGGAACTCGAGGGCATTCGCGAGGGCTCCGTGGCAAGTGTCCACTCATGGGAACTTGTGACGGCTGTCGACGGCCCAGGAACGCGTATGACGCTGTTTCTCGACGGCTGCCCACTCCGATGCCAGTACTGCCAGAACCCGGACACGTGGCGTATCCATGATGGGATCATCACGCCCATCGAGGAGATCATGGATCGGGTTCGGCGGTACCGCGGACTGTTCGACACAACCGGCGGAGGTCTGACGATCTCCGGTGGTGAACCTCTCATGCAGCCGGCGTTCGTTGCTCGGGCTTTCAGGGAATGCCATGAAAGCGGCATCCGCACTGCCCTCGACACGTCCGGATTTCTCGGCATCCACGCGTCCGATGAGCTACTTGACAACACCGATTTGGTGTTGCTGGACGTCAAGTCCGGCATTCCCGAGACCTATCGCGAGGTTACCGGCCGAGAACTCGCTCCCACCGTCGCGTTTGGTGACCGGCTGAGCGAGCGGGGAATCGCCACGTGGATTCGGTTCGTGCTGGTCCCCGGGCTCACCGACGCGCCAGACAACGTCGAGGCGGTCGCGGATATCGTCGCTCGCTGGGGAAACGTCGAGCGGGTCGAGGTGCTGCCGTTCCATCAGATGGGCAGGAACAAATGGGACCGTCTCGGTGTGCCCTATCGTTTGCGCGACACTCTGCCCCCGGATGACGACCTGCAGCATCGGGTGCGCAGTCAGTTCCGCGCGCGCGGCTTGTCAGTGTACTGAGCCGATTCAGCCGACAATCCATCGGGAATGACGTTCGCGAGCGTCAGTTACTGAACTCGATGTCTGTCGTGTTGACCACCGCGGCCGTGCGTCCCGGCGCCTGGTGATTGGCCCAGTACAGGTTCGTGTGCGCGATGACCTTGTCGGGCGTCGGTGCACCCCACTGGCTGAGATCTTCGGTCGTGTGCGCGTCGCCGACGAGCGTGACGTCATAGCCACGCACGAATGCGCCGTGGATCGTCGACCGGATGCATTCATCGGTTTGCGCGCCCACCACAACGAGACGCCCGATGTGCTCCGCCGCGAGAACCTCTTCGAGGTTGGTGTCTTCAAAAGAGTCACCAAAGCTCTTGGGCACCAACGCCTCGGAATCGCGCCGGGTCAGTTCCGCTACGTAAGCCCATTTGTCACTACCCGTCGGAAGATTGTCATCCGAGTGCTGTACCCAGACCACGGGTACATCGGCGGCGCGAGCCTTTTCGACCGCCGTGGCGATGTTGGCCACGACTGCGTCGCGCTCGTACGCCTCATCGACGACGCCATTCTGAACGTCGATAACGACAAGGGCAGTTTTGGGACGGCCGGTCAGCGTGGTCACGATTTCGCCTGCTCGTCCACCATGAACCGGGCATACCAGTCGGGCCAATTTTCGTCCGCTTGACCGGTTTCCTTTTCATGCTCTCCATGAGCCGCCGCCGCTCGCCGGAGCGCTTCGGCTAGTTCGGATGCCGAGCCGTA
>JADGOT010000211.1 GCA_017882805.1 Glaciihabitans sp.
AGCGCCACGGCGACGTTCTCGCCCGCCCCGCTTCGGAACGTGGCGGCCAAGACGCCTGTCGCGAACGGTACGAACGCGACGACCAGAAGCAGCACCGTGTTGAAGAACATCATCAACCGGTCGACCTTGATGATGTGCTCGAACATCACGTGATGATTGACCCAGAGCAGTCCGATCAGCAGAAAGCTCAAGACGTACCCGAGATAAGAGGGCCAGAGCGCGAGCAGCGCATGCAGCAGGTGCGAAGTGTCTGACGGAGCCTTGATATCGAAGATCAGAATGGTGATCGCGATCGCGAAGACGCCATCACTGAACGCCTCAAGTCTGGATGTGCGCACGCCTACTCCTCTGGCCGCTGCAGAAGCTCCTGTGCACGCACGATGACGTTGGATGGGGCGAGCACCTGGTAGCTCGACGCGACAACCTGATGCGTCGAGGTGTAGTCCTGACGACGACGGTTGATTGCGTAGCTGACGACTCCGAACAACATGCCGAATGCGGCGCCGAGCAGGATGACCGCGAACGCGTACGTGATGTTGGGCGACGCGGTGAACAGGAAGAGCAGCGAGCCAGCGAACAGCCCGAGCCAGGCTCCGGTCGCCGCTCCGGCGAGCGCTGAACGCCCGTAGGTGAGTTTGCCGGTAACGCGCTCAATCGTCTTCAGGTCGCTCCCGATAATAGAAAGCTGCCGAACATCGAAGTCCGCCTTTGCGAGCTTGTCGACGACGTGCTGGGCTTCGGGGTAGGTGTCATAGGTGCCGAGCACATCGCCCTTTGGCACGGCCGGAAGTGCGGGCGAACGGCGCGAGGACGGCTCTGGGTTGCTCATCCGCTCATTCTTCCACGCGCGACTACGCTTAGAACGTGAGCGCGACGAGGGTATTCGTGGCCCGCCTGGCCGGGTGCTCCGTTTTCGACCCCTTTGGTGACCGCGTCGGCAAGGTGCGCGACGTCCTGGTGGTTTACCGCAAGACAAACTCGCCTCGCGTCGTCGGTTTCGTAGTCGAGGTTCCCGGCAAGCGCCGAGTGTTTCTCAGCGTGGGTCGCGTGACCAGCATCGGCTCAGGACAGATCATTGCGACGGGGCTCATCAACCTGCGCCGCTTCGAGCAGCGCGGTGGCGAGGTGCGCGTAATTGCCGAAATGCTCGGCCGCAAGGTCACGCTCACCGACAAGTCCGGCGAGGCGACCATCGAAGACGTCGCGATCGAGGAACAGGGGCCGGGCGAGTGGTCGGTCAGCCAACTGTTCGTGCGTCGCCCCAAGACCACGTCGTTTGGCCGTGGCCAGACCGTATTCGTGAACTGGCCCGACGTCGTCGAGACGATCACAGCCGGAGAGTCCCAGTCCGCCACCCAGCTGATCGCGAGCTACTCCGACCTGCTTCCCGCCGACCTCGCGAATGCCATGCTCGACCTGCCCGAGGGGCGGATGCTCGAGGTCGCCGAGGAACTCTCCGACGAGCGCCTTGCCGATGTCCTCGAGGAGATGCCGGAAAACGAGCAGGTAGACATCCTGAACCAGCTCGACGACGACCGCGCCGCCGACGTCCTCGACCAGATGCAGCCGGACGACGCCGCCGACCTGATCGCTCAGCTGAGCGAGGAGCGCGGTGAGGCGCTGCTCGACCTGATGGAGCCAGAAGAGGCAGAGGATGTGCGCTTCCTGCTGGCGTACGCTCCCGACACCGCGGGTGGCCTCATGACGACCGAGCCGATCATTGTCTCGGCCGACACGACCGTCGCGGAGGCGCTCGCCCTCATCCGTCGTCACGAACTCGCGCCGGCGCTCGGCGCCGCGGTCTGCGTGACGCTTCCACCGTTTGAGCCGCCGACCGGACGCTTTCTGGGCATGGTGCACTTCCAGCGGATGCTGCGCTACCCGCCCAACGAACGACTCGGCACCCTGCTCGACCAGGCCCTCGAGCCCGTGATGGCTGACACGCACGCCGCCGAGGTCGCCCGTCGTCTCGCAAGCTACAACCTCGTATCCGTTCCCGTTGTTGATGAAACCCACCGTCTGGTCGGGGTGGTGACCATTGACGACGTCCTCGATTACCTACTCCCCGATGACTGGCGAAGTACCGACCATGAGAGCAGTACGAAGTCGCCTAACAGCGACACCTCGACCGCAACCATCCCGGTAAGAACTGCAAGGAGGACGACACATGGCACGCATTAGCCGCGACGACAATCGACTCGATTCGCCCAAGGGCCTGCGCAATAATTTCGTTCCCCGGTTTGAGAGTCGGGATCGGTTCGGTCGTTTCACAGAATGGATAGCCCGAAACATGGGCACACCCACATTCCTGCTCGGCCTGACACTGTTTTGCGTGGTCTGGATCGGGTACAACACGATCGCGCCCAAGGAGTTCCGGTTTGACTCCGCGGCGCTCGGATTCACCGCACTGACGCTGATCCTGTCCCTGCAGGCGTCGTACGCCGCCCCGCTCATCCTGCTCGCGCAGAACCGGCAGGATGACCGCGACCGCGTGCAGATCGAGCAGGACCGGCAGCGGGCCGAGCGCAACCTCAACGACACCGAATACCTCGCACGCGAGATCGTGAGCCTGCGACTGGCGATGAAGGACATGGCGTCGAAGGACTTTATTCGGGCCGAGCTTCGCTCACTGCTCGAGGACCTCGACAAGAACAAGGATGCCGTTGGTTGAGCGCGTTCTCGAGGCCCTCGCGACCGTAATCGATCCGGAGATCCGTAAACCGATCACCGAGCTCGACATGGTGGGCGAGGTGCGGGTCGAGGGCGAAACCGCGCACGTGACGATCAAGCTGACGATCGTCGGATGCCCGGCCGCTGACCGAATAGAGCACGACGTTCGTACAGCCGTCATGGGCGTCCCCGGAATTGAGACCGTCGACCTCACGATCACCATCATGACCAAGGCGGAGCGGGATGCGCTCACCGAGAAGCTCCGCAACGGGCGCCCGAAAACACTCCAGTTCGGTCCAGACTCGCTCACCCGCATCTACGCGATCACCAGCGGCAAGGGCGGCGTGGGCAAGTCAACTGTCACGGCAAACCTGGCGGTCGCGCTAGCGACTCGTGGGCTCCGCGTCGGGCTCGTGGATGCGGACGTATTTGGGTTCTCGATTCCGGGCATCCTCGGTATCGCCGGGGCGAAGCCGACTCAGGTCAACGACATGATTTTGCCGCCGGTTGCATTCGACGTGAAGGTCATCTCGATCGGCATGTTTGTGGACCCTTCGACAAGCTCAGGGACCGGAGTAGCCGTAGCTTGGCGCGGGCCCATGCTGCACCGCACCATCCAGCAATTCCTGACGGACGTCTACTTCGGCGATCTCGACATCCTCCTGCTCGACCTGCCGCCCGGCACAGGGGATATCGCAATCTCGATCGGCCAGCTGCTTCCCCAGGCCGAGGTCATCGTCGTCACGACGCCACAGGCGGCTGCGGCGGATGTCGCCGAGCGCAGCGCACTGGTCGCGCGTCAGACCGGCCAACGCGTGATCGGCGTCATCGAGAATATGGCGGGTTTGGTCGGTGCCGACGGCGCGGTCGTCCAGGTCTTCGGAACCGGAGGCGGTGCGGACGCTGCGACGCGCCTCTCGACGCCTGACGAACCCGTACCCCTGATGGCCTCGATTCCGCTCAGCATCGCTCTGCGCGAGGGCGGCGACGCGGGCTCGCCGATCGTTCTGTCGCACCCCGCTGACCCGGCGGCCGCTGCCATCCTCGCCGTGGCGGCCCAGCTCGCCGTGCGCCCGCGCGGCCTCGGCGGAATGAAGCTGGGTCTCTCGGTTTCCTAAGCCGCGAGCCGTCGAGCCAGAGCGATTCGACCCCGATGCAGGTGCGTCTTCACGGTGCCCGAGCCGATACCGAGGGCAGCGGCGATGTCGCGCACCGACTGGTCCTCGAGGTAGTACAGCTCGCACACCCGACGCATGCGTGCGGGTAGCGCCTCGAGCGCGGCAAGAATATCGAGGTCTCGGCCAACCTGATCTACGGGGTCCACGGGCGGCAGCGGGCGGAGCCGATCGACGACGCGACGCCTGACGGCTTCTCGCCGATGCGCGTCGCGCGCGCGATTGCTGGCGACCACGGTGACCCAGGCGGCGACGTTTCTTGGCCATTCCCGCTGGCCCTCGGTAAGCAGCTGCACAAGGGCCTCATGCACCGCATCCGCCGCCCCGTCGCGGTCACCAGTAACTGCTCGAACTGCCGAGACGACCCTCGGATACTCTGCGCGCAGGAATTCTGCCACATCGAGAAGACGTGGATCGAGCGCCGTGAGCGCCTCCGGGACGGGTCGGGGCACCGTCACATCGATCAGTGTCATGATGCGGCCACAGTAGCGAGCCGAGGCTGTCATATACTCGCCATGACAAAGATCCGTCAGGTCACAAATACTTAACGGGCAACGTGAAAAGGCGACTCCACATGGACACCGTTCTCTCAGACCCCGCTGCCGTTCGCCTACTCAGCACGATCTATCGCGTTCGACCCGGCACGGTGGCTGAACTTCGCGAGCTTCAGGCGCTGCCGCACGAGCAGCTTCCCGAGCTCCTTACCCGGCTGGACGCCGCCGGTTTGATCACGCTCGACGGCGAACGAATCGAGGCGCTCTCACCCGATCATGCGATGGCCGCGACCACCGAACGAATCGTCACCTCCGAGTTGAACCAGCTCCACGCCCTCGCCCTCTCGGCCGCGACCCTGTCGGCTCTCACCCGAGACTGGGAGGTCGGCGGTTCGCCTGACGACACGGCCCCGTGGGCCGAATTCGTGCACGGTCACGAGGCGCAGTGGAAGGCATGGCCCCGCTATGCGGTCACTCACCCACCGCGTGACCCGGTGAATCTCTATCCAAACCTGTCGATTATCCGCTCGATCATGGTTCCCACCATGACCGAGGAGGAGAAACGTATGATCGCCCACTCGGCAATTCGCGGGGTTTTTCCGCGGTCACTGCTCGCAGTCGAGGATGATCGCGAATTCCTTGACGAGCTTCGCCGGCTCGGTATGCGCATCCGGATCGCCGATCACCTACCCAGCTGGGTCTACGCCGACAGTGGCGTGCTGTGCGCCCTTCCGCTCAGCTGGGCGGAGCATCCGCCGAGCAGCATCGCGATCGTCACGCACCCGTCGATCACCGAGATCGTCTCGCTCTACGTCGAGAGCGTCTGGGATCGCGCTATCGATTACCCGCTGAGCGATGACGGCTGGGAGCCGGTGCTCACGCTTCTGGCGCGCGGACTCTCCGACGCGGCAATAGCGCAGAGTCTCGACATCTCACCACGTACGGTGCATCGTCGAATCTCGGAAGCCATGGAACAGCTGGGGGCTCGCTCCCGCTTCGAACTGGGGGTGGCCTGGGCTCGCAACGGCAACGGTTAGGCGAGAGGTTCGACCAGCCGCGCGAGCAACTCGGTCAGGAGCCGTTCGGCGACGGGCGCAGGCAGTCCCTCCATGATCGCGAGAAGCGGGGCCATTCGCTCCGGGAGTCCTCCGCCTGCCCCCAGTCCCATCGCGGTGAGCAGCCCGAACGCCGTTTCCGAGTCGAGCGCGCCGGAGCCAAGCGGCGGCAGCGACCCCAGCACATCGGCCGGATTAACGGGTGGGACACCGCGTACCTCGTCCGCCGCCGCCGCGAGTGCGGCCGTCAGTTCGGCTAGCACGCCCTCGGTTACGGGTGTGATCGTCAGGTGGGTGGTGCGAGGCAGACGCGTGCCATTGTCTTGCGTGATGCTCGGCTGCAGTTGCAACAGCCAGCCGTGGGAACGCACCTGGTCGGCCCAGTGGTGTGGGTCGATCTGCCTATCCGCCGGCACCGAATCGTCGCTGGTGACCGCGATCAGCGGCCCTACCGGCGACCCGACGATGCGCAGACCCTCGATGCCCGAGATCGTCGCGATGAGTGCACTGGTCGATCGCTCGCAGGACGCCGCAAGCCGGGCGAATCCGTCGACGCCCAGCGCGTGGATGATCGCCCACGATGCCGCGAGCGAACCCGCCGACTTCGACCCGAGGATCGTCGGGTTCACGACCGGATATCCCGGCCAACGTGTCGTCGCGAAGTACTGCGTGCGCTGGCGGTCGCGATCGCGCTGGAGTAGCACCGATGCACCCTTGGGCGAGTAGCCGAACTTGTGCAGGTCGGCGCTGATGCTCGTCACACCGGGTACGGCGAAGTCCCATGGGCGCAGCCCCGCCCAGAACGGGAGCACGAGCCCACCGATACACGCGTCAACGTGGCAGTCGATGCCCGCCGCGAGCGCCGCCGCGGCGACCTCCTCGACCGGATCGAGGCCAGCAAACGGGTAGCTCGGCGCAGAAACCACGACGAGGGCGACATCCGGACCAAGGCGGGCGGTGAGCGCGTCCGCCTCGACCGCGCCGGTCGACGGGTCGACGGACACCAGATCGAGCTCGAGCCCGAAGTAGTGCGCCGCCTTCTGAAATGCCGCGTGCACCGTGACGGGCGCGAGCAGTCTGGGCTGCCCGGTGCCGCCGCGCTTGCGCCAGTTGTCGCGAGCGGTCTTTACCGCGAGCAGACAACTCTCGGTGCCGCCGGTCGTCACGCTGCCAACGACATCGGTATCCCCGTGCAGGATGCCACGGACGAACCCGAGTACCTCGCGCTCGAGAACCGCGACCGACGTGAACGTGGTTGGGTCGAGGCCATTGACCGGCTGCACGATCCGCACAGCAGCAGCCGCGAGTTCGTCTAGTTCAGCCATGCCCGAGTCGTAGACATAGCTGAGCACGTGGCCACCGTGGGTCGGGGCATCCGCTTCGCGCAGTTCGCGAAGTCGCCCGAGGATGTCGGCAGGCTCGGTCTCGAACTCGCTCACGCAGCACCCCTCGCGGACGTCGCGACATCGATGTCGGACTTGCGCAGCTTGTAACGCGCGAGGGAGATCAGGCTGGCACCGATGAGAACCGCAGGTGCGACACTGAAACTCAGGACGATTCCCGCGAGGGCCGCGGGTGTCTGCCCCACATGCTTGTCGGCGACAGACGAGGTGTATCCGGTAATCGCAAGGATGACTGTGAGTGCCGTCGCACCGAGAGCCATGCCCGTGGTTTCGCCGGCGGTCCAGATGCCGCCGAACGCGCCCGCGGCACCGGGACCGTTCGTCTTAGCGTCGAACGAAATGACGTCGGGCAGCATCGACATGGGCAGGGACTGCATGCCCGCGTATCCGGCACCGGCAAGGGCGACGGGCGCATAGACCCACGCGCCGGGAAACCACAGCAACCCGAGCATCACGAGCGCCGCAACACCGAACAGGATGCTAGCGATCAGGAATCCGCGTTCCTTGCCGATCCGGCGGGCAATCGCAGCCCAGATCGGGGCGAACAGGATGGCCGGGGCGATGAGCGCGATAAACAGGAAGGTCACCGCATCTTCACTCTTGAGCACGTAGGTCGCAATGTACTGGGCGCCGGCCAGCATCAGACCGGTGGCGAGCGCCTGTAGAAGGAACGTGAGCACCAACGCCCGGAACGGCTGGCTGCGTCGCAGTACTGCGAACCCGGCCCGGTACCCCGCGCTGGTCTCGATAGGCGCGACCGCAGCCGAGACCGGCGCCACCCGCGAAGAGATCAACATTCCGATACCGATGACGATGCCCGCGACCACGGCCATGAGCAGGTAGCCAAGGTAGTGATTCGACCCGCCAAGCGAACGCAGCACCGGTCCACCGGCGCCGAACAGCAGGATCGCGATCGTCAGAACGACCACTCGCATCGCAAGCAGCCGCGTGCGCTGGTCGTAGCTGTCCGTGAGTTCAGCCGGCAGCGCGATGTACGGCACCTGGAACAGGCTGAACGCGGTCGCCGTGAGTACGAATGCAATGAAGACCCAGGTCGCCGAAAGCCAGGCTGGCAGGCCGAGCGGAACCGCGAACGTCACGATGAAAAACACCGGCAGCAGCAACCCGCCAAGCACCATGAAACGGCGCCGAGTTCCGTGCCGACGGAGGCTCCGATCACTCCATGCGCCAATCAGCGGATCGATGAAGACGTCCCACACCTTCGCGACCGTGACGACCAGGCCGGACAGGATTGCGGCGAGGCCGAGATTGTCTGTCAGGTAGTAGACGAGTACCAGACCGGGCAGCGTGGCGAAGCCACCCGTTCCCAACGAGCCGATGGCATAGGTGGCGATGGTCTTGCGGCTGAGTGCGCGCTCCGTTGCGGACATGATTCGCAGTGTAGCCGGACTATTTCCCGGGCAAATGATCCAGCGGGTAGCGTGAACAGTATGGCAACTATCACGGTCGACAAGTCCCTCACCAACGATCTCGTCCGAGACCTCTCGGCGTCGGGCAGCGCGACCGTTCCGGTGATTGCCCCGTTCACGGGCAAGAAACTGTACGAGCTTCCGACCAGCTCTGCGCGAGACGTTGCGGATGCCGCCGCGGCCGCCCGCGTTGCTCAGCTCGCGTGGTTTGCTGCCGGCCCGGATCACCGCCGAAAGGTTCTGCTCGACGGGCACGACCGCTTTCTTGCAGACCGCGAGCGCCTGCTCGATCTGCTGCAGACCGAAACCGGTAAGACGCGGGGGCCGGCATTCGAGGAGTTCTTCCAGGGCGCATCCGCGACTCGGTACGCTGCCCTCGCGGCAAAACGCGTGATCCGCACCCGGGGCCGTCGAGCGGGCATCCCGCTCGTCATGCGCACCCGCGTGAGCTACAAACCCAAGGGGCTCGTCGGGATCATCACGCCGTGGAACTACCCGCTGAGCCTCTCGCTCATGGACGTCATCCCTGCACTGGCGACCGGTAACGGCGTCGTACAGAAGGTCGACAACCAGACCGTACTTTCTGTGCTCGCCGCGCGTCGCGCCTTCATTGACGCCGGTGTTCCTGCGTCGCTCTGGGCCGTCGTGGCTGGCGATGGAAATGAGATTGGTAATGCGGTCGTGGACGCGGGCGACTATGTCTGCTTCACCGGGTCGACCGCCACCGGTATCAAGGTCGGCCAGCGTGCCCTCGGCCGGGTCGCCGGTGCATCCCTCGAACTCGGTGGCAAGAACCCGATGATCGTGCTGGATGACGCCAACGTCGCGAAAGCCGCCTCGGCGTCGGTGTACGGCTGCTTCTCATCGATGGGCCAGTTGTGCGTATCGATGGAGCGCATCTATGTGCAGCGGGCGATAGCTGACCAGTTCACCGAGGCGTTCGTCGCGAACGTCAAGAACCTGGTGCAGGGGTCCGCACTCGACTACACGACAGATGTGGGATCACTTACTAGCGCGGCGCAACTTGAGCGCGTGAAGACGCACGTGGATGACGCCGTCAAGAAGGGCGCAACAGTACTGGCGGGCGGCAAAGCTCGTTCCGATCTCGGACCGTACTTCTATGAGCCGACCGTGCTGACGAATGTGACGAGCGACATGCTGTGCTTCACCCACGAGACCTTCGGGCCGGTGGTCGCGATCCAAGTCGTCGCGAACGAGGACGAGGCGATTGCTGCAGCCAACGCCTCTGAGTTCGGGCTGAACGCATCCGTCTTCAGCGGATCGGTGAGCCGCGCCCGCCGGGTAGCCGACCAGATCGTTGCGGGTAGCGTCAACATCAACGAGGGCTACCGCTCCAGCTTCGGCAGTATTGATGCTCCGATGGGCGGCATGAAGCATTCTGGCCTCGGGCGCCGCAACGGGCCGGAGGGCCTGCTGCGTTTCGTCGAGTCCCGCACAGTTGCCGAGGCCACCGGACTACTAACTCTTCCCGGCTCCGGCGTCGCAGCGGGCAAACTCGCGGGCACGATGGAGCTGGCGCTCAAGGCGCTGAAGGCCCTCCGCCGACGCTGATTGGATTGAGGCAATGAACGACGTGACGATGCAACAGTTGCGCAATCAATTGGGCGACATTGTCGATCGCGTGGTGGCCGGCGAGACAGTAAGAATCACTCGCCGCGGGAGAGCGATTGCTGAACTCCGACCATCGAGACGACGTGCACCGTCGGGTCGGGATCTGATTACCCGCCGTGCTGCTCTGCCTGCTGTTGATCCACGTAATCTTCGGCGCGATCTTGATCTCGTGATCGACGCGGACGTGTGACCAGCTCCACGTTACGCAGTTCGGCGAACTGATCGAGGCGACGTGGTCCTGGCCACGCGCAACCGAACCGACCTAGGTGGATTCAGCGTCGAACGGGGTCGCGAGACCGTCGAGGGCGGCACGCTTGCGCTCGGCGGACTGGGATGGGGTAACCGGCTTGACCGGAACAGGCTCCTCCTCGAGTAGCGCCTCGCGGATGATGCGACGCGGGTCGTACTGGCGAGGATCCATCTTCTTCCAGTCGAGGTCCTCGAAGTCCGGGCCCATCTCCTCGCGCACGCGCTCCTGTGCCGAATCCGCCATCTGGCGAACCCGCTTCACCAGACGCGCCAACGACGCCGCATACTGCGGAAGTTTCTGGGGTCCGATCAGGAAGGCGGCGATGATCCCAATGATCAGCACCTTCTCGAACGACAACCCGAAGATCATCCGCCAAGAATAACCGGTCAGGCTGACCGCTCCCCATAGGGTGGAAGCAACGAGGAGAAGACGTGGCCGAGAAAGACCTGAGCTGGAAGTTCGCCGAAGAGTTCGTCGTCGAGCCCGAACTGATCGCGACAGCTCGCGCTCACTCCCTTGAGCACGGGGTAGACCCAATCTCCCCGGCGCAGGGCGCCCAGCTCGCCGTCATCGCTGCGGCAACGAACGCGAAGTCGATTATCGAGATCGGCACGGGTTTCGGGGTCAGCGGGCTCTGGATGTTCACGGGCGCACCCGCCGCGGCTCTCACCTCAATTGACCTCGAGGTCGAATTTCAGCAGTCGGCCAAGCGCGCCTTCGCCGACTTCGGCATCCCTGCCAACCGAGCACGACTCATCGCGGGCCGAGCCCTCGAGGTGCTCCCGCGGATGAACGAGGCCAGCTACGACCTGGTTCTCGTGGACGCGGACGCCGGCTCGATCATCGAGTACGTCGAGCACGCGTTACGACTCGTTCGAGTTGGTGGAACGGTTCTCATCCCGCACGCACTGTGGCGCGGAAGGGTTGCCGATCCGGCTCAGCGCGATGACACGGTCACCGACTTCCGCACGCTCCTGAAGGAGATCGCCGAGTCGCCCGCCGTTCTCAGCGCCCTGTCGCTCGCGGGCGACGGACTACTGCAGCTAACGCGCGTCTCTAACTAGAGCAGCGCAAACTACGCCGCCACAACGGCGGACGAGGCCTGACTTGTTAGGCCGCCACGACTGCAGCTAAAGCGTCGTGAAGTTCTTTTGCCTCTGCGTCGTTCACTGACACGACGAGGCGTCCTCCACCCTCGAGCGGAACCCGCACGATGATGAGGCGACCCTCTTTGACAGCCTCCATTGGCCCGTCTCCGGTCCTCGGCTTCATGGCTGCCATGAGTAGTCCCCTTTCAGATGGATACCTCACTATTATCCCTTATTTCGCAGACGAACAGAAAACGAGCGCGTCTACGGCCACCAGGTTAGGGCGGCGTCCAGTCGTATCCGTCAGACCAGTAGGCGATGTAGACCCAGCCAATTTGGCCCGCAATGAAAAGCAGAACGATGCCGATTCGGTAGATCAGCGACTTGGGCTGGGCGACTGCGCCAAGGATCGGGAAGATCGGCACGAACAGCCGGAACACGCTTGACTGCGGAAAGAAGACGGCGAGCAGGTAGATGGTCCAGCTGGCGATCCACAGCCGGAGGTCTGTGCCGAGTCGTTTGACCGGCCTGGTAAACAGCAGCACCGCAAACAGCACGATGGCGATCAGGAGCAGAACCACCCCAATCACCGGATTCACAACACCGATGTGGTTCATCCACCAGAAGGCGCCCTGTATCCATGGTTGAAACGGAACCAGCCCACCCCAGCCGACATAGGGCGCGCGCCACGAGAGTTCGGTGGCGGTGTAGGCATCGGGAACCCCGGTGACCACTCCGGCCAGAAACGGCCACGCATAGCCGAGCAGCGCGCTCAGAATTGTCGCGGAAACGGATGCGATGACCTCGCGCAGCGGAAACGGGTCGGATCGACGCGAAACAATACGCGTCAAAACATGCAGCCCCAACGCGAGCGCGAAGGCGAGTCCGGTCGGCCGGGTGAATGACATGAAGGCAACGAACGGCAGCATCATCCAGTAGTTGCGTCGCATCAGGTACAGCAGCGAGCAGGTCAGGAAGAACAGCTGCATCGACTCGGCGTAGTCGACCTGCAGGATGGGTGACAGGGGCGCGACGCAGAAGAGCACGACCGAGAACAGCGTCGTGGATGCGCCGAGCTTCGGCTCCAGAACCCGGTAGAAGACGAGCGCCGTGCCCGCGGCAAACCCGACAGAGACGAACACGCCCACCACACTGAATGGGAGTCCGGTCGCGAAGGAGATCGCACCGCAGAGAAACGGGTACACCGGCAGGAACGCCCACGTGTTTTGCGCGACGTGACCAGCGGAGTCGTGCGGAAGGATCGCTGGATATCCGCTCGTCGCAACGATGTGATACCAGGTGCCATCCCAGATCTCCGCAAAGGAGAAGTAGTCGGGATGCGGGCCCGTCCAGTAGTTCGCTTGCTGCAGCCACGCGAAGACGAGCAGGATGACTGTCGTTACCACCCGAGATGCCGCGAAGATGACCAGCACCTTGACCCACCACGGGGTCAGGCGAACCCGATCCCTGAGAGTCGTAGTCGACTCTGTGGCCTCCTGAGTCAGGACTTCAGCCATTGAGCCACGTACGCAGGCCGTTCTCGCAGGCAGTGATTTGCCCGACCGGGACCCGCTCATCATCGGCGTGCGCGAGGATTGGATCGCCTGGGCCGTAGTTGACGGCTGGGATCCCGAGGGCTGCGAAGCGCGCGACGTCCGTCCAGCCGTACTTCGGGAGCGGTGTTCCGCCGACAGCGGCAACGAACTCTTTCGCGAGTGGCGCATCCAGACCGGGTCGCGCACCGTCGGCGAGATCGACGACCGTCAGCTCAAAGCCCGCGAACAGTTCGCGCAGGTGCTCGACGGCTTCCGCGCCCGAGCGGTTGGGAGCGAAGCGGTAGCTGATGTGAACCATGGCCTCGTCGGGAATCACATTTCCCGCGACTCCGCCGGTGATGCCAACAGCGTTGACGCCCTCTCTGTAGAGGAGTCCGTCGACCTCGACCTCGCGCGGCGAGTAGTCGGCAAGCGCGCTAAGAATCGGGGCGAGATCGTGGATGGCATTGTGCCCGACCCACGCGCGCGCCGCGTGGGCGCGCTTGCCGAACGCTCGCACCTCTACGCGAAGATTGCCGTTGCAACCGCCCTCGATAATCCCGCTGGTTGGTTCGCCCAGAATCGCAAAATCGCCCTCGAGCAGGTCGGGGCGCACGCGCGCGAGTCGGCCAAGACCGTTGAGGCTTTCCGATACCTCCTCGTGGTCGTACCAGATCCAGGTGATGTCTACGATCGGGTTGGTCAGCTCGGCCGCGAGCTTGAGTTGCACGGCGACGCCAGCCTTCATGTCGACGGTGCCCCGACCCCAGAGCTCCTCGCCGACGATCCTCGTCGGAAGATTGTTGTTGATCGGCACGGTGTCGATGTGCCCGGCAATGACGACCCGACGATCACGACCAAGGTTCGTGCGCGCGACAATCGCGTCGCCGTCGCGAAAAACCTCGAGGTGCGCGGCAGTCGCAAGCGACGCTTCGACCGCATCCGCAATCGCCGTCTCGTTACCGGAGACCGACTCGATGTCACACAGCGCCCTCGTCAACTCGATCGAAGTTACGGTCAGATCGAGTGCGGTCGCGGAAGGATGCGGCATTGGGCAATTGTAGGCGACCGTCTCGTACCTCGAGCGGAGCGCCCCTCGGTACGCTGGTGCCATGACTTCTCGTGCCGCCTGGGGCTATGGCCTCGCAACGATTTCCGGCGACGGAACTGTTCTCGACACCTGGTACCCGAATCCGAAGCTGGGCGACATCCCGAAGGCAACCGACCGCCACATCGCCCCCGCCGAATTCGAGGATGCGATTGGTTCAGACCCGCGCCGCAACGTGCGCCTCGACTTCGTGACCATCGACATCGATTTGGATGTTGCTCCCGCTACCACCTCGGACGCGTACCTTCGACTTCACCTGCTCTCGCACCTGCTGGTCGCTCCCAACACGATCAACCTCGACGGCATCTTCGCGCACCTTCCGATCGTCGCGTGGACCAATGCCGGCCCCGTGCATCCGACCGATTTCGCGAAGCTGCGGCCCTCTCTCCAGCGTGCCGGCATCGCCGCGCACAGCTTCGATCGCTTCCCGCGGATGATCGATTACGTCGTGCCGCCGCGCATCCGCATTGCCGACACCGCACGCGTTCGCCTGGGTGCCTACGTGTCGCCGGGGACCACGATCATGCACGAGGGCTACGTCAACTTCAATGCGGGCACGCTCGG
>JADGOT010000023.1 GCA_017882805.1 Glaciihabitans sp.
GCCATTTCGCGCCCGTCTGTGCGACGGGTGTATCCAGCTTGCCGCAGATGCGAGCAAACTGGGCGCATGACGGTTGCGTTGTCCGAACTGCTTGACGTAGCGCACGTGGTCTCCCTTCCGCTGACGACGAGCTTTCGACGGGTAGATACGCGCGAGGCGCTGCTGCTCGAGGGACCAGCGGGATGGACGGAATTCTCGCCGTTCGTGGAGTATGACGACGCCGAGGCCGCCGTCTGGCTTCGCGCCGCGCTCGATTTTGGCTGGCGCGAACTCTCCCTGCCGCCGTCCGCACCACAGCGCATTCGTGTCAACGCGACACTTCCTGCGGTGGATGCCGACGCAGTTGCTGCAGTGCTCGCCCGGTTTCCGGGGTGCAGAACGGTCAAGGTCAAGGTCGCGGAGGCCGGACAGGAACTCTCGGATGACGTCGCCCGGGTATCCACGGTGCGCGACCTCCTCGGCCCAGACGGTCGAATCCGCATCGATGCCAACGGCGCCTGGAATCTCGACGAGGCCGAGCACGCCATCCATGCCCTCGCCGAATTTGACCTCGAATACGTCGAGCAGCCGTGCGCGACGATCGACGAGCTCGCCCAGATTCGCAAGCGCGTCAAATACATGGGAATCCCGATCGCGGCCGACGAGAGTGTGCGCAAGGCCGAAGATCCCGTTGCTGTCGCTCGGGCGAAGGCGGCGGACATCCTGGTGCTCAAGGCGCAGCCGTTGGGCGGTATCGAACGCGCTCTCGAAATAGTCGAGGAGGCCGGTCTTCCGGTCGTTGTCTCGAGCGCCATCGACACCTCGGTTGGCCTCTCAATGGGCGCCTATCTTGCTGCGAGTATCCCGGGCGGCCTGTCCTACGACTGCGGCCTCGGCACCGCCGCCCTCCTCGCCTCGGATGTCACAGACGCTCCCCTGCTTCCGGTCGATGGCCAAGTCGACGTGCGTCGCATCGATGTCAGCCCAGACCTGTTGAACCAGCACGCCGCTTCCGTCGAGCGGACCGCGTGGTGGCTAGCCCGCCTTCGTCGCGTCCACGCCCTCCTCTGACGGCTACAGGCCGGAGTAGCTGTGCAGGCCGTGGAAATACAGGTTCACGATGGTGAAGTTGAACAACACCGCGCTGAAGCCGATGATCGCGAGTGTCGCCGATCGTGAACCGCGCCAGCCGCGCGTCGCGCGAGCGTGGATGTATCCAGCGAAGATGACCCAGACGATGAACGTCCAGACCTCTTTCGTGTCCCAGCCCCAGTAGCGTCCCCAGGCGTGCTCGGCCCAGATGGATCCGGCGATGAGGGTAAACGTCCAAAAGACGAAGCCGACAACGATGAGTCGGTAGGCGAGTGCTTCGAGTTTCTCTGCTGTCGGCACCGCGCGAACCGGCCCGAGACCGCGGGCCTCACGCCGAGCCTGGATGAGCTGCACGACCGAGAGGCCAGCACCCAGTCCATAGAAGCCGGTGCCGAGTGAGGCGACGAAGACGTGAATGACCAGCCAGTACGACTGCAGTGCCGGCGGGAGCGGGATGACGTCGACGTAGAAGTTGATGGTCGCAACCCCGAGGAAGACGAGGACGAAGCCCGTGACGTACGCGCCCAAAAACTGCAGGTCCTGCCAGAACTGGATGACCAGAAAGACGCCGATGATGATGGCGGTCGCGGTGAGCGTGAACTCGAACATGTTGGCCCACGGCACGCGTCCCGCAGCGAGACCGCGGAAGACGGTGCCGCCAACATGGAGAAGCCAGGCCATGACCGTAAAGACCATGCCGAGTCGAGCAGACAGCGAGCGCTTGACCTTGGTCGCCGCCGCGACTTCGAACCCAGGAGGTACGGGGCCCGGGCGGTCCAGTAGCGCGGTCTTGGTGGTCAGCTGCCCGGCGCGCTTCGCCGCGACGACCTCGACTGCGGGAGCCGCAGCGAGCTGCCTGGCCTCGGACACGCGCCACGCCAGGTCATAAGTGAAGAAGATGAACGCGAGCGCGTAGATGAACATGGACGAGTAGATGGCCACGAGGCTGTAGTTCACGAGGGTCGCCTGGGTCACGGCGGCATGCACGGGGATCACGGCTTCATGTTAAGCCCGAGAAGCTGGGAATGCTTCCGGGCTATCTCGGCGACGGCGTCATCCAGCCGCGGGTCCTCGCCGCGCGCGAGCCCGGCGTACTCGTAGTGCACCTTGCCGCCGCGACGGACGGCCTTGATCCACACTCGACGGCGCGGGATGAACAGTCCGGTGATGAGGCCGAGAAACACGAGGACGGCGAAGGACAGCACCCACAACTGGGTCGGGTCGTGGTGGATGTCGAGGCCGACGTATCGGATCACCCTGTTGAGCTCGACGGTGCCGAGACCGTTCGGGAGCTTCGCGGTCTGCCCCGGACGAAGAGTGATGCCTGGGGTCTTGGTTCCGAATCCCGAGATCTGCGTGAGCTTGTCCGTGTCGAGCGAGTAGGCGTTGACGGGCTTGCCCGAGTTGAGGCCGAGATCGCCCGTATAGACCTGCAGTGTGAGAACCGGATTAATCAGTTGCGGATCAACTGACCTCGGCGCGGCCCCGCACACCGCCGGGCTGCACTCGGTCGGGTAGAAGAGCCCGATCATTCCAACCTGCTTGGACAGGCCATCCGGAATCTTGATGACTCCCTCACTGGTGAGGTCGGCATCCTGCGGAAGAAATGGGATCGGTTGTGTGTAGACAACCTTGCCCTTGGGATTTCGCACGGTCACGACGGGAGCGACTCCGTTGCTGAGCAGATAGACGTCGGTGTCGCCGATGCGCAGCGGCGAGTTGACCTTGATGGTCACGTTTGTTGCCTTTTGTCCCGGCACGCTCGCCCGCAGGTAGGCGGTGTAATCGATAGCTTCGCCGATGGCGTTGAGATTGTGTCGTTCGTAGACCGGCGTGAACTTGGTCAGGGTGAGCTTGTAGGGCTCGAGCGAGTCGGGGCTGAACCACCGTCCTGGACTGATCGAGTCGTAGTCGCTCAGCGTATTCGCGAACGACTGCCCGACCGGAATAACCTTCTGGCCCGTCCAGATGAAGCCGCCGCCGAGACCAACGGCCACGAGGATGCCGACGAGCGCGATGTGGAAGATCAGGTTGCCGGTCTCGCGCAGATAGCCACGCTCCGCGCTCGCGGAGTCGTTGTCGAACACTCGCACGCGATAGCCGCTTGCGCGCAACAGGTCGCGAGCGGCACCAACACCGTCCGCGACATCCTCGTCACTGACCGGGGCATCCACGGTTCGGAGGTAGCCAGGCAGGCGGTCGAGCCGTGCCGGCGTCTTCGGCGGCGGCGTGCGCAGGGCTGCGATGTGGTGCATCGTGCGCGGGATGATGCAGCCAATCAGCGAGATGAACAGCAGGATGTATATGGCCGAGAACCAGATCGACGAGTAGGTATTGAA
Organism: Glaciihabitans sp.; assembly: GCA_017882805.1. Lineage (GTDB taxonomy): Bacteria > Actinomycetota > Actinomycetes > Actinomycetales > Microbacteriaceae > Galbitalea. The sequence goes on from JADGOT010000023.1 coordinate 3,411, forward strand.
CACCCCGAAGAAGTCGAGCACCTTCGACCATCCGGGGTTCGCCGCTTTGTACTGGATGACACCGTTCGGGTCGGAGGTCTGCTGGGGCACGAGTGACCCCGGGACTGCAGCGAACGCGACGAGCAACAGCAGAAACAATGCGGTGCGCATGCTCGTGAGTTGACGCCAGAAGAAGCGCAAAGTTCCGACTACGCCGAGGCGCGGGTTGGTGATCTCCGCCAGCTCGGGCGAATCGAAGTGATCAGACGGGCGCTTGGGGTCGGTGCTCTGGTCAGATGACGGGCGCGAAGCCACTGTTCACCGCCGATCCGAGCTGCGACATGAACTGCTGCCAGAGACCGCTCACCATCAAAATCCCGACCGCCACCAGTAGTGCGCCACCGACGATGTTGACGACGCGGATGTGCCGTTTCAGAAACGCCATCGAGCCGGTGACCCAGTTGAGTCCGAGCGCGACCAGAAGAAACGGGATGCCGAGGCCGAGCGAGAATGCGAGGCCGAGAAGAGCGCCGCGCCATGGGCTCCCGCTGTTCGCGGAGAGCGAGAGGACGGCGGACAGTGTTGGACCAATACACGGCGTCCAGCCGAGGCCGAAGATGATGCCGAGCAGCGGTGCGCCCGCGAGTCCGGTCGCGGCGGTCCACCGCGGTTTGATGGTGCGCTGCAGGAACGCGAACGCTCCGATGAAGACGAGCCCCATGAGGATCACCAGGACGCCGGCGGCTCGGGTGATGATGTCGAGGTGTGCCTTCAACAGGAAGGCAGCGCCACCGAGAATCCAGTTGTAGGCGATAAAGACGATGGTGAAGCCGAGGACGAAGAGCGCGACCCCGAGCACCATCCGGCTGCGTCGCGGCCGATCGGCTTCGGAGGTGAATCCCCCGATGTACCCGAGATAGCCCGGCACCAGCGGGAGGACGCACGGCGACGCAAACGCGACGACTCCGGCCGCGATGGCAATGGCAAGCGCAAGAAGCAGGTTGCCGCTCATGATGATCGGAATCACGCTGCCATGCACCCCGAGAAGATGGGCCACGTTTACTGCCCCTCGGCAACGACGCGGTCGATGAGCGAGGTAAGAATCGAGACCTCGTCGATCGGGCCGACCACCCGCGCGGCCACCCGACCGTGCTTGTCGATGACGAGCGTCGTCGGAACCGCATCCGGGGAAACGTAGGCGGAGTACGCATACTGCACGTTGGCCGAATTGGTATCGATCATCGACGGGTAGGTGACCTTGTGTGTGGCCTCGAAGGTGAGTGCGGTGGCCGCCTGGTCGTAGACGTCAACGCCGTAGAAGGGAATGGCGCCCTTGTAGTGCGTGTAGGCCTTCTCCATCTTCTGGGACTCGACCCGGCACGGGCCACAACTCGCGTACCAGAAGTTGAGAACGTGCACGGTTCCGACGAGCTTCGCACTGGTGAACTTGGCGCCGGTGTCCAGCACTGACGAGAAGGTCGCGGCCGCCTTGCGATCCGCGACCGGAATCTCCTTGTAAACGCCGGAGCCCGAGACGTAGCCCGTGTTGTTGCCGTCACTCGAGAATGAGGGGCTCTCCGTGCACGCGGCGAGCGCAGCAACGCTGATGGTCGCGGCGAGAGCGGCGACGACGAGGCGTCGAGTATTCACACGGCTCCCAGGTCAGTTGCGGATGACTGCAATGCTGCCGCAGGATCCTGATAGTCGACCTCGACAAACCCGGTCCCTGAGCCCGTCGAAGGGTCGCGAGCGATCGTTGTGATCGATGACAGCGAGCACCGCCGTTTGCGCGGGTCATGGAACAGTCGTTCGCCCGCGAGCTTTTGGTGCACCATCCAGATCGGAAGCTGGTGACTGACGAGCGCGACCTCGCCGGACTCCGTTTCGTTCCAGGCGAATTCGATCACCTCGAGCATCCGCGCTGCGATCGAGACGTAGGGCTCACCCCAGCTGGGCTTGAACGGGTTACGCAGTTTCGGCCAGAGTCGGGGATTTCGCAGGGCTTTGGCGCCGAACCCAGCCGTGCCTTCGAAGTCGTTCCAGGGTTCGATCAGCCGGTCGTCCGTATGGATGTCCAGGCCGAAGTTCTTGGACCACGGGGCCGCGGACTCCTGCGTGCGCTGCAGTGGGCTCGCATACAGGCGAGTGATGGGATGGCCGACCTTCGAGTCCGCCGATTCCTTGGCCATCCGTTCTCCGAGCTCGCTCAGCCCGAAGTTCTCGAGACGGCCGTAGAGGACGTGGTCGGGGTTGAAAACCTCACCGTGACGAACGAGGTGGATGAGGTCAGCAGGCACCTCAGAAGTTTACGGCTTGCTAGCTGACTAAACTCTTGGCCTGTGACTACACGCACCCCGATCAAGCACCTCGCCGCCCTCGACGACGGGCCCGTGCAGGTCTCTGGCTGGGTTGAGACCGTACGCGACCAGAAGAAGGTGCAGTTCATCGTTCTGCGCGACGAGTCCGGTGCGCTGCAGCTCGTGCACCCGCGATCGGAGGACGCAGACGCTATCGCCGACACGATCTCGGCCCTGACTCTCGGCAGCTTCGTCACCGCCACCGGCGAGCTCAAACACGACGAGCGCGTCAAGCTTGGCGGAATCGAAGTCAAGATCGAGACCCTGGACCTCGTCGCGGCATCCAACCCCGAGACCCCCATCGCGGAGGATTCAGCGCTCGACAAGCGCATGGACTGGCGCTTCCTCGACCTGCGCCGGCCAGAGGCGAACCTGATCTTCCGCATCCAGACCACCTTCGAGCACGCGCTGCGCACCTATTGGGTTGAGCACGACTTCATCGAGCTGCACACCCCGAAGCTGATGGCCTCGCCGTCTGAGTCGCGCGCAGAACTGTTCCAGGTGCCCTACTTCGACACCGTCGCCTACCTGTCGCAGAGCCCGCAGTTCTTCAAGCAGATGGCACAGCCCGCGGGCTTCGGCAAGATCTTCGAGGTTGGACCCGCGTTCCGCGCCGACCCCAGCTTCACCAGCCGGCACGCGACGGAGTTCACCAGCGTCGACTCGGAGTTCAGCTGGATCGACAGCCACGAGGATGTCATGAAGCTGCATGAAGAGCTGCTGGTCGCCGGCTTCCAGGCCGTCAAGGACAAGCACGGCGCCGAAATCGAGGCTGCCTTCGGAGTCGAGGTGACGGTTCCGACAACGCCGTTCCCCCGCATCCCGCTGGCCGAGGCGAAGGACATCATCGCGAAGCGGGGCTACGAGGTGCCACGTGCCGACGACGACATGGACCCGGAAGGAGAACGTCAGATCGCGGCCTACGTCAAAGAGACCTACGATCACGAATTTGTCTTTCTGACCGACTACGCGTCGAGCATCCGGCCGTTTTATCACATGCGTCACGACGACGATCCGTCGATAACGAAGAGCTACGACCTCATCTTCAATGGCGTCGAAATCTCGACCGGCGCCCAACGCGAGCACCGCATCGAGGTGCTGATCGAGCAGGCGAAGGAGAAGGGCCTCGACCCCGAGGAACTCGACTTCTATCTCGACTTCTTCCGCTACGGCGTGCCGCCGCACGGCGGATTTGGAATGGGGCTCGCGCGCGTTCTCATGCTGTTGCTGCACCTCACCAACATCCGCGAGACCACCTACCTTTTCCGAGGCCCAACGCGGCTGCTCCCATAGTCCGGGGTACGCCGCTGGGGACAGCCAGAACCGTCTATGGCCCCCAAAGGAGTCACGTGACATAGTTGTGCCGAGGGGCGTACGGTCGAAGAACAACAGCGGCCCAGAAAATGCCGCGGTGACGAGGTACCCGATGAATAACGACGATTCCGACTATGACGCGGAGTGGGACGGTTCCCTCTTTACTGACTCAATCCCCGTGGTGAAGTCTGGCTCGGTGCCGGACGACGAGGATTGGGAAGCGCGCTACAACGAGGACACGACAGGGTACGTGTCCGACCCGCTGACCACTTCGTTCACCGATCTGGATCTCGGACCCGCGCTCCTCAAGCTCGGCGATACCGCCGAATGGGCAGATCTCGACTCCTGGCTCGACGCCTAGCTCGTTCCGGTCAGTTGGTCGCGTCCTGAAGGGCGCCGCGCAGGCGCTCTGCGTCCACGCGCCAGATGTTGTGCACTGCTCCGTTAATTAGCACGACGGGGATTTCTTCAACGAACCGGTCGTACAGCTCGGCGTCGTCGGCGATCGACGTTTCCACAAATACGGCGCCCGGCGTCTCGGCGACGACCGCGCTGACGATATCGCGAGCCGCATCGCAAAGGTGACAGCCGGGCTTCGAGACCAGCGTCACTGTCGCAGTTGCACTCACGCTCCCCACCCTATGCGGCGGGGGCAGTAATGCGGCCGGTTCAGGCTGCTTAGACTGATTGGATGCCCACCACCGCGTCAGAGAAAGCGAGCGATGCCCCAATCGTCGCCTTCTTTGACGTCGACAACACCCTTCTGCGCGGCGCCAGCATGTATCACATGGCCAAGGCCGCGCGCCGTGCCCACATCATCAAGACCCGCGAAATCGTCAAATTCGCCTGGCATCAGGCAACGTTTCTTTTCATTGGCGAAAACAACCGCCAGCTCGGGTCCATTAAGGACCGGGCCGTGCAGATCATCGGTGGTCATACCGAATCGGAGTTGCGGGAGATTGCCGACGAGATCTTCGAGCGTGACATCAAGAACCGGTTGTGGCCTGAGACGGTCGGACTGACGCAGGAGCACCTCGCGAAGGGTCACCAGGTCTGGCTGATCAGCGCCACGCCGCGCATTGTTGGCAGCGTGATCGCCGAACGGCTCGGCCTCACCGGCGCGCTGGGCACCGAGTTCGTCACGGAGGATGGCGTCTTCGAGGGGAGCTTTGCGGGCGAGGTGCTGCACGGCGAGGCTAAGGCAGTCGCAGCCCGATCGCTCGCCACCCGCCTCGGAGCCACTCTTGCAGACTGCTGGGCATATTCCGACTCTCGCAACGACATCCCGCTTCTCAGCCTGGTTGGGCACCGCGTCGTCGTGAATCCTGACTCGCGTCTCGCCAAGCACGCACGAGCACTCAGCTGGCCGATCCTCGAACTCAAGAGAGCAAGCATCAAGGAAGCTCGAAAGCGAGTGCAGCGCGAGGCCAAGCAGTCCACGGCGCCCACGGCAAAGAAAAAGCGCCGAGCCGATTAGCCCAGCGCTTACTTCTTAGCGTCACTTACTTCTTGTTTCTACGCTTCGCAAACAAGAAATTTATTTCTTGTTTCTACGCTGATGACGTGTCTTGCGAAGCAGCTTGCGATGCTTCTTCTTAGCCATGCGCTTGCGGCGCTTCTTGATGACGGAACCCATAAATCACCTCGCTGAACTGATACGTCCCTAATGGACAACGGACCCACCGGTCCGATCAGAACCGCGGAAGACACAAATTGGCGTGAAGCCAACACTGCACTTTACCCCACGCGAGAGTCGGGCGTTTCAATCGCTGCCTCGACGGCCGACTGCGGGATGCGGAACGACCGTCCGAACCGAACGGCGGGCAGTTCGCCCGAGTGCACCAGGCGGTACACCGTCATGTTGGAGACGCGCATCATTTCGGCGACCTCGGCGACGGTCAGAAAGCGCACGCCTGACAGATCAGCCATCGCGTTTGCCTCTCGCCGTACAGATAAGTGATCCAGTGCTGTGTTACTGGAGTGCTAGATCGTAAATATAGGGGCTGAAGTGACTCGCCGTCTACCGCCTATTGGTGGGGGTACGCACCCCGTCACCGCTGGCTTTTCCGCCGAACTCAGCCCGCAGCCATCTCCTGCGCGCGGGCCAGAGCCGCGGCGGTCGCGCGGTCGAACAGGTTCTTCAGGTCTGCGGACTGCAGCACCTCGATGGCGCGTTCGGTGGTGCCCTTGGGGCTGGTCACCCGGCGACGCAGCTCCTCGGGGGCGACACCGCTAGAGACCAGGAGTTCTGCGGCACCCAGGAACGTGCCGTTGACCATGATCTCTGCCTCCTCGGCGGTGAATCCCAGGTCCACCGCAGTGCGGGTCAGCTCCTCAATGAAGTAAAAGACGTAGGCCGGGCCGGACCCGCTGATCGTGCTGAGAGCATCGATCTTGTTCTCGGGGACTTCGAGAACGGTTCCGATTGTCTCGAAAAGGCTTCGCCCGAGCGCCAGCTCCGCTGCGGTAGAACGGCTACCCGCGGCCAGGCCCGTGACCGCCTGCCCCACGATCGCTGGCGTATTAGGCATCGCCCGGAGCACGGAGCCAGGCACGATCGCCTCCATCGTCGCCGTCGTCACGGCAGCAGCGACACTCACGACAATCGCATCCGGTTCGAGGTTCTCTGCGATCTCGCGGAGCAGGTCGGGCACCATCCCCGGCTTGACGCCAACCAGTACTAGCCGCGCGCCCGTCACCGCGAGTCGATTTGCATCCGGTGTCTCCTCGAGCGCGAATGACTCGACGGCAGCTGAGCTGAGCGGTCGGGCCTTCTCGACGGTGCGATTGGTAACGCGGATGCGGCCGTCGACCGACACCGAGGGGCCCGTGAGGCCGGCAAGGATCGCGCCGCCCATCGAGCCGGTGCCGAGGATCGCGATAGGGGGAAGGCTAACCATGTGCCCATCCTAGGATTGGGCCCCTCCTAAGATGGAACCGTGAGCACATCGGGTGGCAACCGGGCAATCGTCGCGGCGCTGCTCGCCAATATCGGCATTGCGATCATCAAATTCATCGCGTTCCTGGTCTCCGGTTCGAGTTCGATGCTCGCGGAGAGCGTGCATTCGCTGGCCGACACCGGCAATCAAGGGCTGCTACTGCTCGGTGGACGCAAGTCACGCAAACAGGCGGATGTGGCGCATCCATTTGGCTACGGTCGCGAGCGTTTCGTGTTCGCATTCATTGTTTCGATCATCCTGTTCTCGGTCGGTGGCGTGTTTTCCATCTGGGAGGGCATCGAGAAGGTGTCCACGCCGCATCCACTCGAGAACCCGTGGATCCCGGTCATCGTGCTGGTGTTGTCGATCGTGCTCGAGGCGTTCTCGTTTCGCACCGCAATTCGCGAGTCTCGACACGTGCGAGGCAAGGAGTCGTTGCCGACGTTTATCCGTCACGCGAAGGCGCCCGAACTTCCGATCGTTATCCTCGAAGACTTCGCCGCGCTGGTCGGCCTGACACTCGCGTTCCTGGGCGTTGGGGTCACCATCATTACGGGTAATGGTGTCTTCGACGGAATCAGCACCCTCTGCATTGGTGCACTTCTGGTGCTTGTGGCGGTTGTGCTCGGAATCGAGACCAAGAGCCTGCTCGTGGGCGAGGGCGCCGGCCCCGGGGATCTCGCTGCGATCCGAGACGCGATCAACGCGCACCCTGATGTCGAGGCGCTCATCCACATCAAGACGCTGTACCTCGGGCCCGACGAACTTCTCGTGGGCGCGAAGATCGCGTTCGCAGCCAAGAAGAAGCTGGTGGATGTCGCTACGGCTATCGATGCAGTCGAGGCCAGCATCCGTGAGGCCGTTCCGGTCGCGCGAGTGATCTACCTCGAGCCAGACGTGTACCGGCCCGCCAGCGACGGCGAGGCCCTGACCGAATCGATCATCATCAAGGGCGCCGACTAGGTTCCTCACCTCACGGAAATTGGTTAGCGGCGGGAATCGAAGAAGTCGAGGAGCAGTGCCGAGCAGGCTTCCGCCTCGACGCCGGCCGATACCTCGACCGTGTGGTTCAGCCTTCGGTCGCGCAGCAGGTCGTAGACACTTCCGACCGCGCCGGCCTTCTCGTCCCACGCGCCGAACACAACCCGCGGGATGCGCGCGGCCAAGATGGCCCCCGCGCACATGACACACGGCTCCAGAGTCACGACCAGGGTCGTATCGGTGAGGTGCCAGTCACCCAGGGCTGCCGCCGCGGCTCGAATCGCGACCACTTCCGCGTGCGCGGTCGGGTCCTGGAGTTTCTCGCGCTCGTTGCGTCCCACTGCGATGCGTTGTCCGGCTGCGTCGAACAGGATGGCGCCGACAGGAACGTCACCCGTCGCGAGCGCGAGGCGAGCCTCGGCCAGCGCTTCACGCATCCAATTCTCGTGGGTGGGCACTAGTCCTCCGTTCGCTAGATTGAGCCTATGCGTCTTGCGGTAGCCAACCATCCCCTGATCACCCACAAGCTCACAGTGCTGCGGGACAAAACGACCCCGTCGCCGACCTTCCGCGCCCTGGCCGAAGAGCTCGTCACGCTGTTGGCCTACGAGGCGACCCGAAATGTACGCGTGCAGGAAGTGACGGTGACGACTCCCGTTGGCGAGGCCAGGGGCCTGGCGCTGAGTGAGCCGCGTCCGCTGGTGGTTCCCATCCTGCGTGCCGGTCTCGGGATGCTCGAGGGCATGGTCAAACTGGTGCCAACCGCGGAGGTCGGGTTTCTGGGGATGGTGCGCAACGAGGAAACTCTGCAGCCCGACATCTACGCCGAGCGGCTCCCGGATGACCTGTCGAACCGTCAGTGCTTTGTGCTCGACCCCATGCTCGCGACTGGCGGCTCGCTGATCGCCGCGATTAACTACCTGTTCGACCGCGGTGCTGTGGACGTCACGTGCATCTGCCTCATCGCGGCCCCCGAGGGACTGGCCGCCGTTGAGGCCGCCACTGTCGGGCGCGAGGTCACGATCGTCGTGGGCGCGCAAGACGAGAAGCTCAACGAGATTGGCTACATCGTGCCTGGCCTCGGCGACGCAGGCGATCGGCTGTACGGAACTGTCTGAGTTGACACGCTTTAAATTGACACAGCGTGCGTCGGTGCAAGATACTTGCGCCATGACTGTCAATGCGCACGCCCTACGCGACCTTCTGGCCCGTGGGACTGCCGGCATGGTGCTGTTGAACAGCACGGCGCCGCGCAGCGCTGACATGTGTTGTCGAATGTGTGCCTAATCGACCCAGTGCTTATTAAGCACAGGCTCGCCGCGCCCGGTATGACCGTTTTGAGATGACTTCTTCCTCAGACGATACGTCGCCCGGACTCCAGGATGGTGCTCCGCGCTCTGCGGAACCGTCCACGACCATTTCGAACAACTTTCTACCGGAAGGACCGACCCCCGTGGCCGACCTCCCAGACACTCAAGGACTTGATCCCATGTCACTCGCAACTCTTGACGTCCCATCCAATCGACTAACCACTGGCACCATCCCGGGCGGCAATCCGGAAACATCACCGCGCCTGCGCGCCGTGCCCGCCGGCACCGAGGCTCGCGGCTTTGTGCTGTACGTCGGCCTCGGTGAGGCAAAGGCCGCGGAGGCCGGCACCGACCTCGGCTCCATCGTCGAGCAGCTCAAGCAGCTCGCCGCTCAACTGGCCCCGACCGTGGAGACCTATGCAGCGGTCGCACTGGCTCCCCGCGGCGCCGGTGGCCGAGACGTGGATGTCGTGCGGCTCGCCCTCCAGGATCCGGCGGCGCTCGCCAAGCACCGTCATAGCGAGGAGCCGCCCGAGAAGGTGCACAGCGGCGTGATCGTGGATGTCTCGCGCAAGCGCCTCGTTCTCGACGGTGAAACGGCCGCTCTCACCTACAAGGAGTTCGAGTTGCTGCAGTACCTCGTGCTCCGCGAGGGTCGCACGATTGAACGCAATGAGCTGATCAGCTCGCTGTGGGCGGATGGCGACGACGACGACATCCCGAATGAACGCACCATCGACGTGCACGTGCGCCGTCTGCGGTCAAAGCTCGGTGCCTACGAAGACATCGTCCGCACTGTTCGTGGGGTTGGATACCGCTTCGACCATCACGCGGATGTCTCCGTTCGGCACGCCTCGACGCCGAGCCCGGACTTCTTCTAGCCGACCGGGGATGGAGACGCCGGCCGCCGAAACTGCCATCGACGAGCCGCTCGTCGAGCGGTTGGTTCGCGCGCAGCATCCGGATCTCGCGGGCCTTCGGTTGCGCTTCGTAGCCAGCGGCTGGGACAACGCAATCTACCGTCTGGGTGACGAGTACGCCGTCAGGCTTCCGCGTCGGTTGCTCGCGGCCAGACTGGTCGAGAAGGAACAGCGCTGGATGCCCGAAATGGCGAAGCGATTGACGATTCCGATACCGGCACCGGTACGGGTCGGCGTGCCGACGAGCGAGTTTCCGTGGGGCTGGAGCATTGCGCCATGGCTGGACGGCGAGCTCGCCCAGGTTGGATTGTCGAGCGACCTCGTCGCCGACCTTGCGAGGTTCGTGCACGAACTCCACACTCCGGCGCCGCCGGAGGCCCCGAAGAACCCGGTACGTGGCGTTCCTCTCGTTGACCGCGACGAAATCATCCTCGCGCGTTTGGCGAGTGAACCGATCTCTCATCGAGCCGAGGTGGTCGAACGCTGGACGGCGAGTGTTGCCGCACCGCGCTGGGGCGGGCCGCCACTGTGGCTTCATGGCGACCTTCACCCGTCGAACCTTCTCACCCGGTCGGGTCGGCTCGCCGCCGTGATCGATTTTGGCGACCTCACAGCGGGCGATCCCGCCACCGACCTCGCCGTCGCCTGGCTTCTTTTCGATCGAGTGGATCGCGAGCGGTTCCGAGCAGAACTCGACTATGACGATGCAACCTGGCTGCGAGCCCGAGGGTGGGCCATCATTTTTGGAAGTCTAGCGATCGGCGGAGATGCCCGATTCAGGCGGTTCGGAGAGCACGCGCTTCGAGAAGTATTGGACGATTGAAACGTCTGATAGGAAACTCGCAGAAAAATAACGTTTAGGTAACTAGCGCTCCGTTACCTGACCGTTATATATTCATTTCAGCGGAAGTTGTTTGCTGTGGCAGCTTCTGCGGAATGTGATTGCAGGACACTCTTGGTGCAAGGGAGAGGGTCGGTTTCTAGCCTCTGAAACCGGCCCTCAATCCTTTTCCGGCGCCGCCGCCCCTGCGGCGCCACGCTCCGGCGCCGTACACGCCGCCGCCTTCGCTGGCCCTTTTCGCGCTGGTGAGGTCCCCTCAATAGAGTTGGCTTTGTGAACGAGCGAAGTAGCGCGGCAGTCGGAGCCTGGGAGGCGCTGTTTCGCGCGCAGGTTGCCGTCATTCGGGAACTGACCAGTGAGTTCCCCTCGGGAGATATCTCCTTCAACGAATACGACGTGCTTTTCAACCTGTCTCGGCAGGACGACCGACGGCTCCGCGTTCGCGATCTCAGTCGGCACCTGCTTCTCACGCAGCCCTCCGTCAGCCGGATGGTCGACCGGCTTGTCGCAAAAGGCTTCGTGCGAAAGGAGAAGGCCGTCGGCGACGGCCGCGGAACCTTCGTATGCCTCACCGACGACGGCTACTCTCTCTACCGCCGAGTCGCCGTCACCCACGCGAAATCGATTGAACACCACCTGGGTGCCGCCCTCAGCCCGGATCAGCTCAACTCTCTTCGGGCACTCACCGAGCAGATCAGCAAGAGCATTAGCGCCAGAGAACGCTAGCCGAGACTCTGGGACCAGCGCCGCTTCGCCCCGAACACTGTGACGATGGTCCTCGGCAAGGACAGGGCGGACCGAACCGCGTCGCCCACCGACCGCGGGCGACCCGACTTGCTCGCGTAGAGCAACTTGCGCCCATCCGGGCCCAGCTCGAGCAGCGCAAGGGCGCGACGCATCTGGTCGGATGGCTCAGCGATCTGCAATCGCCACTGGGCATAACCAATCGAGGGCAGAGAGAACTCGCAGGGCTGTTCGCCGAGCGCAACGATAAGCCGGTTCATCTCGGCGCAGCCACCCAACCTTCGGATGAGGTCGACGGCGATAAGACGCTCGCGGGCGTCAAGGAGTTTCGAGAACTGGTCGACGAAGTAGTCGAAATTGCTACGTGCGCGCGTGGACCTTCCGTCCAACCCGTCATGGCTGGCAAGAATGGCCGAGGCGACCCGACCGAGCGCTCGCACGGTGTGACCACGCAGCGGCACCTCCTTGCGCCGTTCCCAGATGATGTCGAACGTCTCCTCCGGGTCGGCGAAAAAGCCCGGGATTACCGGGTAGATATTCAGGCCGGCGAGTTCATCCGGATGCCACAGCATGAGTCGTGCCGCCGGCAGGACGCGAATCCGTCGGAGTGATCTCGACTCGCGCCATCCTTGGTCGAACAGCGACTGTCGGAGGTGTCGGAAGGACGACGGATCGACCAGAATGGCGGCGCTCGTGGATACATGGGGAGTCAGGAGCCCGTTGGCGTTGAGCACCGGACCACCACCCAGCATTGCCCGGATGCGCAGGGTTTTACACAGCCCAATCACATTGATGGCAATGAGATCTTTGCTCTCGCGAATTAGCGCATCCCGAGCTTTCGAGGATGTGGCGTCGGCGGTGGTCATGATCGCTCCACACGTCCAAGATTAGCCACCGGGATGCAGACCTGTCGTGGTCACGGTCCCCCCAGATCAGGCGGGTGGCCGACCCCCGACAATGCCGACGGCCAGAGCGGCGAGCTTTGCCCCCGCTTCTGCGGCGGCTCGCGAATCGTGGGAAAGGATCCACTCATTCAGAAAACCAGCGCAGAACGCGTCACCCGCCCCGGTCGGATCGACGGTCTTTGTTAGCACCACGTCTACGAGGATCGGCTCGCCTTTGCTGGCGACGATGACGCCGGCCGATCCCATAGTCAAGGCAACCAGTGGGAAACTCTTCGCCAGTTTCTGGGCGATCGCGGCCGGGTCGTCAAGGCCGGTGAGTTCGCGCCCTTCGTCAAGGCTCGGGAACAGGAGGTCGGCGCCGGCGATTGCACCGAGGAAACGCTTTGCACCAAAGTCGGCCATGAACCCCGCGGAACCGGCATCCACCGACACATGCACGCCACGCGACTTTGCGCGTTTGATCAGCCGCGTGAAGCCCCCCGTTTCGCTCTTGCCAAACAGGCTGTATCCGGTGAAGTGCAGTGCGGTCGCGCCGTCGAGAACTGCATCAGACACCGAGTCCGGGTCGAGCGCCGCGTTCGCTCCACGCTCGGTGAGCATGCTGCGCTTGTCGCCATCAACGAGGATGACAATCGTGCCGGTCGGCAGCATATGGTCGCCCGCGAGCATCGGTCGCACGCCCGCCTCGCGAAGTACTCGGGTGTGGCGATCGAGGTCGAGCACCCCGACCCGACCGACAAAGTCCACCGACGTGCCTAGGGAAGCCAGCCATGTGGCGGTATTTGCGGCCGACCCACCACCGCGACGCTCGATAGTCGAGGGCGTGTCGGTGTCCGGGCGAATTGGGCCGCTGGGCGTCGCAATCACATCGTCGATCACATCGCCGAATACAACGATTCGAGTTACGACGTCACTCATTGAGTCGAGACCATTCGATCGCAATTTTCCCCGCCACACGCACATTATTGCGCGCGAGATCCAAATTGACCTCGAGACTTCGGCCCTCGGACGCGTTCACAATGTAGCTAAGCAGGAACGGAGTGACGGCCTTGCCGTGCACCCCGGCTTCCGCCGCCGCCGCGAAAGCCTCTTCGAGCACGCGGTCGTGTTCGGCAGGATCCCACTGCTGTTCCCGGGGAATCGCGTTTGCCACCACAATCCCCTGGCCGTGACCCAACTCGTCCTGCGAGCGCATGATGGCGGCAACCTCGGC
>JADGOT010000024.1 GCA_017882805.1 Glaciihabitans sp.
GGACAAATGGAAAGAACCCGTCGACAATCAGGATTGCCGCCATGACCACGTAGGCCCACGGGCTGGAACCGATCTGGGGAATCAGGTTCTCGACTCCGATGACCATGCCGCACACGATAGCCGTCCCTCATGGCCGCGCGGTGAACGCGGAGTTTCTAGTACCGGCTCAGGTACTCGCGCGTCTCGGGACTGCCAGCAGATCACACCTCGACAGCGAGCTCGTACACCTGACTGGTCGGGTGTCCGGCCTTCTCGTGTACGCGCATTACTGCCTCGCGGGACGGCCCAGTCGAGAGGCAGAAAACCTTTCCCGACTCGGGGTCGAGCCACGCGCGCTCGAAATGCACGCCTTCGGCACCCTCGATCGCGAGATCAGCCGCATGAGCCTCCGCCAGCTGCGCCTCGGTAACTCCGACGAAACCGTCGTGAACATCCATGAATTGTGCCATCGTGGCATCCTTTCTCGTTGATGGATCAAGCTTGGTGCGCAGCAGGATGTGTGCCATCGGTCGAGTGACCGATCAAGGCTCAGCTGGGGAATTGAGCCGCCCTATACTGGCGACATGTTCAGCCAGACCTCGGCAGACACCCGGAGCGACGCGCCCGCACTCATAGGGCGCGAGGATCAGGTCGCTCTCGCACTTCGACGGTGGGAATCGGTCACCACGGGCACCGGCCACCTTCTTCTCGTCGCGGGCGAGGCCGGAATTGGAAAGACTCGCCTCCTCGCCGAGATTGCGGTCCAACTGCCCGAAGTCCAGCAGCTAAGCGCCTCGGTGTTTCCCCGTGATATCGAAGCGGTCGGTGGACTCATCCTTGATTTGGCTTTGTCGCTCGGTCGAGGGCAACACGGTGCCACAGCGACCGCGCTTCGGTCACGCCTTGTCGCGGATCCAGAGCCTGCCGGGGACCAGAGCCGTTCGCGCAGGATGCTTGTGTCTGACCTCGCCGCGACCATCACGGCACTGCTCAGCGAAAGACCGACCCTCTTGCGAATCGAGGACCTGCACTGGGCCGACGAGTTGAGCCTCGACGTGCTCGAGCGGGTGGCGACGACCATCACCCAGACCTCGGGCATGATCCTCGCGACCTACCGAAGCGATGAACTGTATCCGCGTACGCCATTGCGGCGACTGCGCGCTCGGCTGCTGGAGCAGCGGCTGGCCGAGGAGGTGCGTCTGCCTCGGCTCAACGCCGCGCAGACCGGCGAGCTCATCAGATCGATCGCGGGGAGTACCCAGTCGAGTGAAGCCGTGCAGGGCGTCTTCGACCGAAGCGACGGAATCCCCCTCTACGTCGAAGAGTTGCTCGCGGACACGACTGCGGCGGTTCCGGCAACGATCGCGGATGCGGTCGTTATGCAGCGGGACAGCCTGGACTCATCCACCATTCCGGTGCTTGAGGCGGCAGCTGTCATCGGCCGGTCGTTCGCGATCGACCTCCTCGACTCCGTCTGCGGCAGCGCGCGGGATGTGACGGATCGCGCGCTGCGGGAGCTTGCCGATCGAAATCTCATCTTGCCTGGCTCTGATGGGGCGACGCTCGACTTTCGACACGCGCTCATCCGCGATGCGATCTACGAAAATATCGCGCCGCTGCGCAAGCGCGACCTTCACTCCTCTGTTGCCGAAGCGGCGGTCTTGTTCGGTTTTGGCAACTCCTTCATCTCAGACCAGTACGAGCGGGCGCGACAGCCCGCCAATGCCTACCGATACGCAATCCTGGCGGCACGGGATGCTCGTCGACTGTCGTCCCATCGCGAGGCGGTCGAACTCTTTCGCCGAGCGCAGCGCACCGCCCCCGGGTTGCTCCCGCAGACTGATCGCGCAGTCCTCTATGCCGATCTCGGTGAAGTGCTGGCGGCCACCGATGACAACGAGGGTGCAGCCGCTGCGCTAGTGTCCGCCATCGAGCTCTACCGCTCGATCGGAGATGAGGTTTCGGCGGCTTTGCTTGTGCCGCGACTCGCGGCGGTTCGCCATCTCCTCGGGGTCAGCTACGACGGCCGAGCGTCCCTGCTCGATGAGGAGCTTCGGCGGGTAGAAGCCCTCACGCCGCCCGTGCCGGTTCACGTGCGGGCGAGGCTGCAGTCCGCACTCGCTGCGGCATACATGCTCGACCGCTGCCTCGACGACGCGACGACAGCGGGCGCCGCCGCCGCCGCTCTGGCAGACGAGGGTGACTCACTGGACGACCGCATCGATATCGATCTCACTCTCGGCTCGGTGTTGGTTTTCGCTGGACCGGGTACCGACGGCTGGCCCATCCTGGAATCCGCAATAGCGCAAGCACGTGAGTTGCAATTCGAGTCGCAGGCTGCGCGCGGGTACCGGATGATCGGGTCGTGCGCCTCCGTGCTGGTCGAATACGACCGAGCCTCCCGGTGGATTGCTGAAGGGCTTGAGTACACAAGCACGACAGAGCGATGGAACGACTTCCACTATCTCAAGGCACACCTCGCGCACGTGCTTTGGGCGCGGGGCGACTGGGTTGAGGCGCAGGCAATTGCGTCGAACGCGCTCACTGAGGGCCGAGGGGGCGTGACGACACGAAACACCGCGCTCATTGTTCTGGGATATCTCGCCCTGGGCCGCGGCGACTACGCGACGGCTCGCAACCACCTCGGCGAGGCTCGCGAAATTGGCGAGCGGATGAACGAACTACAGCGCCTCGTCCCCGCGCTCTGGGGACTCGCCGAAACAGATCTGCTCGACAATGACCCCGCTGGTGCAGCGCACCTCGCAGAGTTCGCCTACTCGCGGTCGGAGCCCATTGGGGACGCTGCCTACATCTTCCCGTTTCTCACGACAGGGGTGCGAGCGTACCTTGCGATGCACGAGCTACAGAAGGCGCGCGATTGGTTCGAGCGTTGCGCGTACCTCGTGCGCTATCGCGGAATCCCGGGCACCCTTGCCGCAGTCGGGCACGCCGAAGGACTGATACTCCTGGCCGAAGGGCAAACGAGTGCCGCTCGTTCACTGCTCGAGGAGGCTCAGAGGCGCTGGCGGGCGAGCGACCGATATTGGGATACTGTCCGATCCGCGATCGATCTCGCCCACTGCGACGCTCGCTCCCGACGACCTCGAGCTGCGGCGGCGCTCGTCGAGCGCACTCGACTCGAGGCGACCGCGGTCGATGCAGCCGCCATCCTTAGTCTCGCGGATGCCGTAGCCGACGGCGGCGCAAGCGCGGGACCACTCAGCGCTCGCGAGCTGGACGTCGCACGCCTTGTCGCGGCCGGAGCGACAAACCGCGAGATCGGGCAGCAATTGGTCATCTCACCAAAGACAGCGTCGTCGCATATCGAGCACATCCTGGCCAAGCTCGGCGTCGCTCGACGGTCAGAGATCGCCGCATGGGTCGTAAGGTCGCAGAGCTGACACGTCCGCGCTTCAGTTTGCGGATCTCGCTACTCGTCGAGTTCTCGGGGAACGGCAATCACGTCGACGAGCGCGCCGTTTCGCCAGACCGTGATCTCGATCGGCTTATCGATCGCATCCTCGACCATGAGCTGTTGCACCGCCGTTGTCGAGACGACGAGACGGCCGGCCAGTTCGACAACCACGTCTCCCCGGCGAAGGCCTGCCTCCTCGGCCGCGCTGTTCGCTGAGACGCCTGCGACCTGTAGTCCGGTCGGTGATCCGATTCGTTTCGCGAGTGCGGGCGCGAGAGTGATCTGTGCTCCCGAGATTCCGAGCCAAGCCCGGCGCACCTTACCCTTCGTCATAAGTGCGGTGATGATCCCGCGCGTCGTCGAATTGATCGGTACAGCGAGGCCAACGCCGACACCTGCCACCGCGGTGTTGACTCCGACCATTCGACCCGAGCTGTCGGCGAGAACGCCACCACTGTTTCCGGGGTTGAGGGCGGCATCCGTCTGGATGACCTCGTCGATCACTCGACCGGACTGGGTGGGCAACGAACGACCGAGCGCCGACACGATCCCGGCGGTGACGCTTCCCGCGAGCCCCAGGGGGTTGCCGAGCGCAACGACGAGCTGGCCGACGCGGAGCTTTGCGGCGTCCCCCAACACAACCGGCGCGGGCACGTCGCCCCGCGCGTGCAACACCGCGAGATCGGAGAGCGGGTCGCGGCCGACAACATCCGCTCCCACGGTCGAACCGTCGCTGAAGGATGCCTCGGCAGTTCGAGCGCCGACAACGACGTGAGCGCTCGTGAGCAGGAAGCCGTCGGCGGTAATCACGCTGGCACTGCCGGCACCTCCGCCGCGAGACGTGCGTACGCTTACGCTGGCAACGCTCGGAAGCACCGACTCCGCGACATCCACGACCGTGCGCGAATAGGCGTCCAGAATCTCGTCGTCATCCATGCGGCAATTCTGAACCGCGAGTACCGCAGAATGGCGGCGGTTCGCTCAGGGCACAGCCGACCAGGCGTCGGCTACCGTGCCGCAGTGACTAGCGACCGAAAGAGGTGGCTGCCGGGCAATCGAACGGATCGCCGCCCGCGGCAAGTCCGACCTTGTTCAGGTAGCGGATCACGATGCCGTAGGACTGCCAGATGGTGGTCTCGGTGTAGTCGATGTTGTGAGCGCGGCAGTACTCCTTGGCGATGACCTGCGCACGCTTGAGGTGTGGACGAGGCATGTTCGGGAAGAGGTGGTGCTCAACCTGGTGGTTAAGACCGCCCATGTAAAAGTTCATGAACCAGCCGCTGCGGATGTTGCGCGAGGTGAGCACCTGACGACGCAGGAAGTCGACCTTGGAGTCGTGCGGAAGGATGGGCATGCCCTTGTGGTTCGGGGCAAAGGATGCGCCCATGTAAACACCGAAGACGGCGAGCTGAACGCCAATAAAGGCGAACGCCATTCCGGGCGGCAGCAGAAGGAACATTCCCGCGACGTAGATGCTGATGCGTGCGACAAGCATGGGTGCCTCGAGCCAGCGCTTTTCGACCTTGCCCTTGCCGAAGACCGTGCTGAGTCCGCGGATGTGCAGGTTAAGGCCCTCGCCCATCAGGATCGGGAAGAAGAAATAGCCCTGGCGCTTGGTGAACCAGGCGTAGAAGCCCTTGGCCTTCGCGGCATCCGACTCGATGAACGAAACATAGTCGCGCTCAATGTCGGGGTCTTTGCCGATGATGTTGGGGTTGGCATGGTGACGGCTGTGCTTGGTCATCCACCAGGAGTAGCTGATGCCAACGAGCAGGTTGCCAATCATTCGGCCGGCCAGGTCGTTCGCCTTGCCCGACTCGAAGACCTGGCGATGTGCGGCTTCGTGAGCGAGGAATGCGTACTGGGTGAAGATCAGTCCGAGCGCGCCAGCGATGATGAGCGTGAACCAGCTGTGACCGAGAAGCACGATGCCGACAAACGCCGCGGCGAGCGCGACAGTCAGGACGGCGAAGATAGCGACGTAGAAGCCGGTGCGACGGCGAAGCAGCCCGGCGTCGCGCACGGTGTGCAGCAGCGCGGCATACTCCGTGGTCGGATTCACCATATCGCCGCGCGGCTTCGTGCGGATGATGTTGATTACGGGGCTGCTCACGAAGAGCCTCGATTCGGTCGCACCCTTGGCGCTCAGCCGTTTGCTGCGCTCGAGGTGTTTACGGCGACCATGGTCTTGGGCAACCTTCCGGCAAGACTATTAGAAATTCGCCCCATTCGCTTGCAGAAAACGGTCAGAAAAGCCCTCCTACACGCGAATTGGGGGTGCACTCTCAGAATCGTCTTTGCGACCTGGTACGTGCCCGGCATTGCGGCGCTCGTTTCCTGTCAAAGCGCCGCCTTTGCTTGGTACGCAAGGCCGATCATCCGGCTGAGAACGTCTGCGTTGATCGCCGACAGGTCCCTAATGTAGAGGCAGCCCTTGCCCATGGTGTGCGGGCCAAGCTGCGCGGTGAGCACGCCGCCCTCGTCGTGCACGGCGATGCCGTAGAGCACGAGCGAGTCTTTGCGCGGTGCAAAGCTGACGAGAGGGGCATCGCCCTCCCTCCCAGACTCGTACTTGTAGTGATGGGTGCCGAATCCCACGATGCTGCTTCCCCACATCACGGCATTCTGACCGGTGACGTCGGACATGATCTTCACCAGCGCAGTCGCGTCATTCCTACGCCTCTCATCCGCGATCGACCGAAGGAAATCGCTGGGAAGTACCCCCTCGGGCTTCGTCTTGTTCATTGCCACAGTTCGATCAAATCGCAGCCTCGCGAAGGGAGCAAGACCGGGCGCGAAGAAAAAGGGCGGTAACGACAACGGCCGGCCAGATTGACTCAGCATCGGCGGCAATGCGCTCAACTAGCCCGACGTATCCGAGCGAGGGCGACGACCATACGGCCAGAA
The DNA here is from genome assembly GCA_017882805.1 of Glaciihabitans sp. Lineage (GTDB taxonomy): Bacteria > Actinomycetota > Actinomycetes > Actinomycetales > Microbacteriaceae > Galbitalea. The sequence continues at coordinate 6,302 of JADGOT010000024.1, forward strand.
ACCAGAGGCACAGCGCCGTGAGAATCACGGTGCCCGCTATGGAGCCGATCGGCCGAACTATCCACGGAAACTCGCGCCTGAACCTCATCCCGAGGAGCGGCCATGCCGCGAGAAGCACGAATCCAACGATTGCCGCGTCGCGATGCGCCACGGAGGTTCCAGCCATCGTGGGCAGCGGGAATACGGCTACCGCGAGGGAGGCCAGTGCGCCACCAAGGTACGCAACTCGGCCCGGGATACCGATTCCACGCGCGAAGGTCACGGTAACCAGGTGGCTCAGGCCGGTCAGCACGAAGACAACGGTCTCGAACACCCGCATCGGCGCATCTCCCGCCGCCAGCTCGCTGATGGTCTGACGCACCGGGTCATAGCCGGGCGATGCTAGACCGGCGACGAACGTGCCGCCGATGAACAACACAGGGGTCAGATAGGCCGAGACCAAGGCGGGTCGGCCGATCAGGTCGCGTGCAGTGGTCACGGCACGACGATACCCACCCTCCGGCTAGAACACATCGGGGCGGGCAAATTCCAGACCGTAGCGCTCTCCGTCTCGAGGAGCGAGGTGGGAATGGATTACGGGGAGCGTGCGCTGCATGGTTTTCGTGAGTCGATCGAGCAGCTCGGGAGCGGTCACCCGATAGTCGGTGAAGTCGGCCTCGCTCGCGAAGATTCCCAACGGAAGCGTGAGCGCCTGAAAGAAGCCGAATAGCGGGCGCATCTGGTGTTCAACCAGAAGAGCGTGCCGGTCACTCCCACCCGTGGCCGTGAGGATGATCGGCTTGTCCGCGAGCGCGTACTGGCCCACGTGGTCGAAGAACAGCTTGAACAGGCCCGTGTATGTGGCGCGATAGGCGGGCGAGCCAACCACGATCACGTCCGCGGCCTCCACGAGTTCAACGGCAGCGCGTGCATTCGGTCCAATGTCGCTGCGGAACGGTCCTGCTCCGAGCTCACCCAACAGCGGGGCAAGCTCAATCACGGTCGGCTCCCCGCCGAGGCTCTCCGCGAAGGCATGCGTCACCAGATCGACCAGTGCACTCGTGCGGGATGGCCGGGTAGGACTTCCGCTTACTCCGACGACTGAGATGTCCGCCATCAGAACGACGCCACGTTCGCGGCGCCCGCGAGATTGAGAGGTTCAACGGGAACGTCGAGGTTGGCACCGCCGCGATAGCGCGTCGCGATGTGCCGATCCGGCAGTCGAGAGTTGCCCGCACCGAACAGGCGCTCGCGGAGCGTCCCGGGGTTGGATCCCTCCTCGGGCAGCCGCCCTCGCTTGCGCAACTCCGGAACGACGAGTTCCGCGAAATCGCGAGCGGTGTCGAACGAGTGGTACTGGCGCAGGTTGATGCCGTCGAGCCCATCCTCGTCGAGCCACTTCTCGATCTCGTCGGCGACGACCTTGGGGGTGCCAGAGACGAAGAAGCGGTCATCCCGCGAACCGGAGATGAAGTCGAGTGCCTGGCCAACCGTGCGCTCGAGCGGCAGGAACGGGACCTTGTCGGGCGAGACATCCGCTCTCCGCAGAGCCTCCGCGACGGTGATATCGCGCGGGTAGGCAGTCAAGTCCACCGGCAGGCTCGAGTGCGCGAGGATGCCGTCGAGGCTCGCGTGCTCCTTGTACAGACGCCACTTGTCGGCCGCCTCTTCTTCGGTGCGGCCAACGACGACACCAGCCATCGCAATGAACTTGATGTCGTCGGAGTTGCGACCGTGACGCACGGCCGCGTCACGCATGGTGTCGGCGTTGTGGCGGAATTCCTCGGAAGTGCGACCACCGGTGAAGACGGCCTCAGCGTGCCGTCCGGCAAACTCAATGCCGGCCGGCGAGCCCGTGGCCTGGAAGATGACCGGGGTGCGCTGCGGAGACGGATGCACGATGTGCGGTCCCGAGACCTTGTACCGATCACCGACGTGGTTGATGTACCGCACCTTCGACGGGTCGGTGTAGATCTCGAGCTCGCGGTCAGCGATCACCGCATCGTCGTCCCACGAGCCCTCCCACAGCTTGTAGACCACATCGAGGTACTCGTCGGCGTATTGGTAGCGCAGGTCGTGCGAGATCTCGCCTTCAAGCCCGAAGTTATGAGCGGCATTGGGCAGGTACGAGGTAACAACGTTCCAGCCCACGCGGCCCTTCGTCAGGTGATCGAGGGTCGACATCCGGCGAGCGAAAGCGAACGGCGGTTCATACGTCGTCGAGAATGTGACACCGAAGCCGAGGCGCTTGGTGACAGCAGCCATGGCGGGGATGACCAGGAGTGGGTCGATGTTGGGGCTCTGCAGTCCCTCGCGCAGTGCCGTCTCAGGTCCACCCCGGAACACGTCGTACGCGCCGATGACGTCCGCGAGGAACACTCCGTCGAAGCCGCCGTGTTCGAGGATGCCCGCAAGTTCGGTCCAGTAGTCCAGATCGGCAAAACGGTGCCGGTTATTGCCCGGCAGTGGCCAGAGCCCGTGCGTGATGTGGCTCACGCACGCCATCTCAAACAGGTTGAGGAACAGTTGCTTCTTTTCGGCCATGGGAGTGCTCTCTTTCTTGCGGTTCGTGAAAAGTCGGGTCGATTAGTCGGCGAAGGACGCCGGGTCGAAGATCGGAATGGAGGCAATCAGCTCTCGCGTGTACGGGTGCTGCGGCTTCTGGAAGATGTCATCGGGCCTGCCCTCCTCGACGACCCGACCATCCTTCATCACGAGCACTCGGTCGCTGAGGTGACTGATTACGCCGAGGTCATGCGAGATGAACAGGTAGCTGACCCCGGAGGACCGTTGCAGCGCGACCAAGAGGTCGAGGATCTGAGCCTGAATGGTGACGTCGAGCGCGGACACCGCCTCGTCGAGCACAATCACGGATGGTCGTGGTGCGAGCGCGCGCGCAATCGCGACCCGTTGCCGCTGGCCACCCGACAACTTAAGCGGGAACCGCGGCAGAACCTCGTCGGTCAGACCCACCAACTCCAGCAGCTCCAGCACCCGCGACCGTCGGGCGGCACCGGACAGCCGCTGCCCACGCAGGGCGTCAAGCAGGATGCGTTCGACATTCCAGCGCGGATCGAACGAGCTCAACGGGTCCTGGTACACGGCGGAAATGCTGGGACGAAGGCGCCGACGCCGACGCTCGGGCAGCGCAGACCAGTCGTGGCCGAGCAGTCGAACAGCTCCGCCATCCAGCTTTTCCAAGCCAAGGGCGAGCTTCGCGGTCGTGCTCTTGCCCGAGCCCGACTCCCCCACGATTCCCAGGGTCTCGCCCGCTGCGAGGCTGAAAGATACCCCGTCAACGGCACGGTTGACGGTTCCGTCGGGCGCCACAAATCGCTTGACCAGATCCGTCGCCTCTAGCACGGTACCGGTTGCACGCGGAGCGGATCCGAGAGCGATCGACGCAGCGGATCGGGTTGCCGGGCTGAGTGACTGTCCACGGGTGTGCTCGCTCGGCACGGCCGCGATCAACGCCTTGGTGTATTCATGCCGCGGAGCGCCGAGCACGTCTGCCGCGGTGCCCTGCTCGAGCACCTCGCCGCCGCGCATCACCAGGATCTGGTCGGCGAGCTGGGCGACCACCGAGAGGTCGTGACTGATCAGGATGATGGAAGCGCCTCGCTCCTTCATCTTTTCCAGCTCGCTGAGTACCTGCGCCTGCACGGTGACGTCAAGCGCAGTTGTGGGTTCGTCCGCGATCACGATGTCGGGGTCAAGCGCGATCGCCGACGCAATCAGAGCCCGCTGTCGTAGCCCGCCGGAAAGCTGGTCGGGACGCTGACGAGAGCGCTCGCGCGGCAGCGGCACGCCAACACGAGTCAGAAGGTCTATCACGCGGCGAGCACGCTCCGCTCGGTTGCCCCAGTTGTGCAGTCGAAGCGCCTCCGCGATCTCGGCTCGCACCGGTCGCAGCGGATCAAGCGAGACAAGTGCATCCTGCAGGATGAAGCCGATGTCGCGGCCACGAACCCTGCGCCATTGGCGGGTGGTGAA
>JADGOT010000025.1 GCA_017882805.1 Glaciihabitans sp.
CGAAAACTCTGTTGTTTAGTCTGTGGTACGAGAGGAGTGTCATGGCCGGGCCGACTGCGTCTATTGGTACTCCTCCGCACCTCGCCGCCGAGGCACTGTTAGACGAGGCCGCGGCACTTCTCCACGGCCGCCGAATTGCTGTACTAACCGGAGCAGGGCTCAGCACGGATTCGGGCATTCCTGACTATCGCGGCGCGGGTGCACCGGTGCGCACGCCGATGACGTTCAGCCAGTTTCTAAGCGACGGCGACTACCGAAAGCGATATTGGGCGGGCAGCCAGCTTGGGTGGCGCCGGTTTGACGGCGCCGAACCCAATGCAGGCCATCGGGCCCTCGCCGCGCTCGAGCTCGACGGCGGCGTGAACGGCGTGATCACACAAAACGTTGACGGGCTGCACTTGCGCGCCGGATCGCAGCGGGTCGTTGACCTGCACGGAAGCATGGATCGAGTGCGCTGCCTGTCATGCGGTCAGTTGTACGCGCGATCTGACATCGCTGAACGACTCGAAGAACTCAACCCCTGGCTCGCGAGCGTCAGCCCAGAAGATCTGGGTCCCGACGGCGATGTGCGAATTGCCGACGTCGGCAAATTCGAGATACCCGCTTGCAGCGCCTGCGGCGGTGTGCTGAAGCCAGACATTGTGTTCTTCGGCGAGTTTGTGCCCCGCGAGAAATTCGTGGAGGCGAGTGCGTTGGTTCAGAAGGCGGATGCCCTGCTCATCGCCGGTTCGTCTCTGGTTGTCAATTCCGGCATCCGTCTGCTCGATCAGGCGACACGACGACGGATACCAGTGCTCATCCTGAATCGGGGCGTCACCAAGGGAGATTCGCGCGCGACGCTAAAGATCGATGCCGGTGCAAGCGAAACCCTCGTCGGCCTCCGAGATCGGCTGCTGCGCTAGCCGGAATCGGTCCAAGCCCCGTGCGCGTCGCGCCCTAAACTGGCGCGATGACATCGCTCTACCTTGTGCGGCATGGCGAAACCGACTGGAACGCGCAGCGCCGAATCCAGGGCAGCACGGACATCCCGCTCAACTCCACCGGGCGCGGACAGGCTCAGACGACCGGTCGCCTTCTTTCCAGGCGAGAGTGGGATGGCATCTATTCGAGCCCACTCGTGCGTGCGTTCGAAACGGCGCGAATCATTGCGACCGAGGTCGGGCTGGCAGAGCCGGGCACTGTCGACGCCATCGTTGAGCGCAACTACGGGGAAGCGGAAGGCCTCAACTGGGAGCAGGTCGAGCAGCAGTTTCCGGGTGAGACGCCCGTACCGGGGCGTGAGACGCACCCGGAAGTTGCGACTCGGGTCATCCCCGCACTAGTAAGTCTGGCGAAGTCGGGCCCCGGGTCCGCGCTGATCGTCGTAACCCACGGCGGCGTCATCAGATCGGTTCTGAACGCGGTCGATCCGGACGTGGCGCACGGTTCGATCACCAACGGCTCGATTCACAGCTTCGAACTCGTCGACGGCTCTCTCGAGCTGGTTGTATTCAACGACCCGATTGATGAGTTGTCTCTCGAATGCGGAACAGAAGATCTGGATCAGCAAAACGCGATGGAGTCCCGGGAAAATCTGCGCGGCTAGCTCGCCCGACGCGAGTCGTACACGGCCGTCAGCGTTGCGAGCAGGGCCTTCGCCGACGCGTCCCAGCTGTAATGGCTCGCACGTTTGACAGCGAGCTTCGAACGTCTGGTCCACTCGGTCGAATCCTCGAGTTCGCGGATGGACGCCGCGAACGAATCGGTGGACTTCGAGTCGAAGTAGACCGCCGCGTCGCCTCCGATCTCGCGGAAGATGGGGATGTCACTCACGGCGATCGGGGTCCCGCTAGCCATCGCTTCGATGAGAGGTAAACCGAAGCCCTCGTTCAGGGAGGCCGATACAAGGGCGGTAGCGCTGGAAAGAATTCGCGCATACTCCTCGTCGCTGACTCCCTGGTGAAACTCGATCGAGTTTGCGGGCGCGAGCGCGGTCAGCCGCCTGACCGTCGAATCGTCGGCGCTGCTGAGAAGATGCAGCGTGTACCCCGGCAGCAGGTGCATGCCCCTAGCGAGGAGCTCGACGTTTTTGTAAGGCATGAACGATCCCATGTACACGAGGTCGCGAGTGGGAGCTGTGTCTCGGCGAACGAGACTTGGGTCGACCGCGTTCGGAACTACAGTGACCGGATGTTTTGTGAGGTGATGCTGCAGCATCAGGTCACGTGTGGTCTCTGAGACGGTGGCGTGGGCATCCGCTCGCGCGAGAAGTGCCCGCTGCGGTGCCCACGAGAGGTGATAGAGCCGCCAGAGCAGGCGTATGGGCCAGACGAGGTCACGGGGCGGGGTGCGGTTCTCGTAGTAGATCAGGTCGTGAACGGTTGTGACCAGGCCGAAGTGTCGACCAAACGGGCCCATCGTCTGCATCGGCGTAAACACGACATCCGGTCCGAACCGATTGAGTTTTCGCGACACGAGGGGTTCGGTGATGGCGGTCGGCGATGACGCGAGGACCCAGGGCAGCTTCGGAAGCATCGTGAGCTGACGCTCGTCCGAGATAACCATGGTCACTGGCACCAGTTTGCCGAGTGCACTGACGAGCCCGGCCGTAAAGCGACTTATACCGTCGTGCCGCGGAAACCGCGTGTATCGGCAGTCGAAGAGAATCTTCACCGAATAGATTTCCGGCCGGTAGATTTCCGGTCCATAGATTTCGGTGTGGGCGTCGACCCACTGAGCTTGTGAGCAACGAGGAATGCCTCGATGAGCGCCGCCGCTTCCGCCGGCTTTTCGTAGTGGATGAGGTGGCCCACGTTGGCGATCACGTGCAGTTCGGCGTCGGGAATGGACTCGGCGAGCTTCTGTTCATCCGCGACCTTCGTGATTTGATCCTGCTCCGCCGCGATGAGCAGGGTGGGAACCGGGATCGCTTCGGCATACTCGGCGACCCAGTGGACCGTGGAAGCGCGGAACGCGCGGCTGAGAGTGTCACGGTCAGAAAACCGACTGAAGTACTTCGTGTGTTGGTAGTGAATCCACTTTCGCAGCTGCGGGTCGCGCGTGATCGCCATTTGCACGGTAACGAACCGAGTGATGAGCGGACTTCCGAGCAGGGCGTACCCGATGCGGTTCGGCAACGCGGCGCCGAGGCGGTAGTAGAACGAAGCGAGAGCCGAGATGAAGGCCTTCGGTCCCTTCAGTGCGGGTGCCGCAATTGGATTGACGAGGATGAGCGCCGGGGTGGACAATCCGCCCGCGACCGCCGCTGAGGTAACTATCGATCCAAACGAGTGACCCAGGATGACTGGCGAGGCGGAGAGCTTTAGCGAGTCGACGAGCAAGCCAAGCCACCGCGAATAGCCCTCGACATCCTCTTCGGCTTCGGTCATTGGGCTCGACTCACCGAACCCCGGCAGATCAGGGTTGATAACCCGGATCCCATGGAGATGTGCGATTACCGGCTCAAGGCCGTGATGCTCGCCGCGAAAGCCGTGCACAGTAACAATCGTGACTGGGGCATCGATCGGGCCGTAGTCCCAATAGTGGCTGTCGCTACCAAGGATCGACACGCTCGCCGCGCGCGCGGGGGTCGCCGCGAGCAGTTTCGCGTAAGGGTTCACGGCAGGCATCGATCGATTGTACGCAACCCACGACACAGCCCGGCGTACTGTAAGCGCTTGCAGTGCGCCTCTAGGATAAACAGTGTGACCTTCACCGCGCCCATCCAGCTGCCTGGACTTGCTCTCGACACCGAGTGGTATCGACGAGCGGTCTTCTACGAGGTAATGGTTCGGAGCTTCGTCGACAGCAATGGCGATGGTTCCGGTGATCTCGCCGGGCTGATTTCGCGCCTCGATTATCTGCAGTGGCTCGGAATCGACGCCCTCTGGCTGCCACCGATCTACTCTTCGCCACTTCGAGACGGCGGATACGACGTGTCGGATTTTCGCACGATCCTGCCCGAGTTCGGCACGGTTGAAGAGTTCCGCGAACTAGTGCGCCGTGCGCACGAGCGCAACATGCGTATTGTCATCGACTACCCGCTCAACCACACGTCGGATGCGCACGATTGGTTCCAGCAGTCCCGAGCCGACCCGGATGGCCCGTACGGCGACTACTACGTCTGGAGTGATACCGACGAGAAATACCCAAACATCCGAGTAATCTTCGTCGACACCGAGGAATCGAACTGGGCCTTCGACCCCGTTCGGCGCCAGTTCTTCTTTCACCGGTTCTTCTCACACCAGCCAGACCTGAACTTCGACAACCCGGCGGTTCGCGAAGAGGTGCTCGGAATAATCCGATTCTGGCTCGACATGGGCGTCGACGGAATCCGGCTCGATGCGATCCCGTACCTTTTTGAGACCGACGACGGCAACGGCGAGGGCGAGCCGCAGACCCACGAATTCCTCCGCGAGATTCGAGCCATGCTCGACCGCGACTATCCGGGTCGCATCCTGATTGCCGAGGCGAATCAGTGGCCGCAGGAGGTCCTGTCGTTCTTCGGCACCGAAGCAGAACCTGAGTGCCATATGGCATTCGATTTTCCCGTCATGCCGCGCATCTTCTATTCGCTCCGCGCCCAGCAGGCCGGCGAGCTCGTGCGCATCCTCTCCGAGACAACGGATGTGCCGCCGGGCGCGGGATGGGGAGTATTCCTTCGAAATCACGACGAGCTCACCCTCGAGATGGTGTCTGAGGAATATCGCCAGGCCATGTACGGCTGGTATGCCTACGACCCGCGGATGCGCTCCAACATCGGTATTCGCCGACGGCTCGCGCCGCTGCTCGACAATTCGCGCGCCGAGCTGGAGCTCGCGCACGCTCTGCTGTTTGCGCTCAAGGGCAGCCCGTTTCTCTACTACGGCGATGAGATCGGAATGGGCGATAATATCTGGCTGCCCGATCGCGACAGTTCGCGAACGCCGATGCAATGGAACCCCGACCGCAACGCGGGCTTCTCGAGCGCTGACCCAGGCAAGCTCTACTCCCCCGTCGTTCAGTCCCTGGTCTACAACTACTCACTCGTCAACGTCGAGTCGCAACTAGCGCAGTCACGATCGCTGCTGCACTGGATCCGCAACGTCGTGCACGTGCGCAAAGCGCATCCCGCATTCGGTCTCGGCGGTCTCACGATGCTGCAGACCAACCACGAATCGGTGCTCGCGTTCGTGCGCGACTACGAGGGCACTGGTACGCAGTTCGGAGATTCACCGGAGAAGATCCTCTGCGTCTTCAGCTTCTCGCACAACCCGGTGGCAGTGACCATCTCTGCGGAATCACTGGCCGGCGCAGCGCTATCGGACCTATTCGGCGGCGGAGCGTTCCCGCCCATCGGCGAGGATGGCTCCCTCACTCTCACGCTGGGAACGCAAGACTTCTTCTGGCTGCGAGTCGACTAGCCGCGCTGTCGTCCGCACGTTCTATGGTTTTCTCCATGAGCAACTCCTGGTTTGACACTCTCGGCGTATTCGATCTCGAAACGACCGGAATTGACGTCGAAACGAGTCGCATCGTGTCGGCCCACGTTGGCGTGTTGAATTCCGTGGGAGAGCTCGTGGAGGAATGGAACTGGCTCGCCGATCCCGGCGTTGAGATCCCGTCCGGAGCCAGCGACGTTCACGGCATCACGACCGAACACGCGCGAGCAGAGGGTCGTCCTGCCCGGGAGGTTGTGCAGGAGATCATCGAGGTGCTGACGTCGCTTTTCGCACGCGGCCTGGCGGTTACGATCTACAACGCGCCGTACGACCTGAGCCTGCTGCACTTCGAGGCCCTTCGCTACAACCTCGAACCGCTCACCGAGCCGGCGCCAATCATCGATCCGCTCGTTTTGGATCGCGTGGTCGACAAGTGGCGCAAAGGAAAGCGCACCCTCGAGGTTGCGTCCGTTGTTTACGGCGTCGACCTGGTGGATGCTCATGACGCAAGCGCAGATGCAATTGCCGCAGGCCGCGTCGCTCAGGCTATGGCTCGCCTTCACCCCGAGGTACTTCAGATTGAGGGAACGCTACTGCACGCCCAACAGATCGCGTGGTGCGCAGAGCAGTCCGCTGACTTCCAGGACTACATGCGCAGAACTCACAACCCGGAGTTCACGACCTCGGGGCTCTGGCCCGTTCGCTAACTCTGGCCAGTTCGCTGAGTCATACTGACGGAGTGACCTCTCGAAGAAGGCGCGGCCTTCTGGCGCTCGTCATGAGTCTCGCGTGCGTGGCAGTCAGCGCGGCGCTTCCAGCGTCGCCGACAGCTGCGGTCACGCCCAGGTTGGCGCTGCCTCCCACCGGCGCCGGGATCGACATTTCCTTTCCGCAGTGCCTTCGCAGCTCACACGTTGACTTCCCCGCAAACGTGCCTTTCGCGGTGATTGGCGTCAACGGCGGAAGCGCGCCCAACAGCAATCCGTGCTTCTCGAGTGAGTACAACTCCGCCTACCTTTTGGCGGGAGCTTCGGATCAGCCTCACGTCTCCGTCTACGTCAATACAGGGAATCCCGCGCTCGCAGGGGTGTGGTGGCCGAGTACTGACCAGACCCAGGCCGGAACGGTAGTCGTGAACCCGAACGGTCCGTGCCAGAACCTGGCTGGGGCGGCGTGCGCCTACATTTACGGCTATTCGATGGCGCAGGCCGACTACCGCAGAGTGCGCGCCACTCTGGTGCAAGTACCGGGCCTGTGGTGGCTCGACGTCGAGACTTCCAACACCTGGCAGCCCGACGTGGCTGCGAACGCGGCGTCGATCTCCGGGATGGTCGACTACTTCAAGTCCAAACATCTCGACGTCGGGTTGTACTCGACGTCATACCAGTGGAACAAGATCGCGGGCGCAACGCCGGCGACGAGCAACCTTGCGGGGCTGCCAAGCTGGCTCGCCGGTGGTTCCTATGCCGGCGCTCCGGCCGACTGCGAAAAGAACCCCCTCACGCCGAATGGGCGGGTGGCGATGGTCCAGTATGTGATGCATTTGGACAACGACTACTCGTGTCGCCGGTTCGCGGCGGCCACAGCGACCATCTCACCCACGGACCAGTCTGTAGTTGGAAACAAACTCACGGCAGCAAGTGGAAAGTGGGATTCGGGTGCCGTGTCCTACTCGTATCAGTGGAATCGCGACGGAGCCGCAATCCCGGGTGCAACGTCGAACAGCTACGTGCCCACAGCGCTGGATGCGGGCACCCAGATTACGGTGACAATCACCGGTCTCAAGAGTGGATACAGCGCAGCCTCGAAGACCAGCAATTCAGTCGCCGTGCTCGCAGACCTAATGCCAGAGTGAGTTACATGCTCGAGTGAGTTACTTACCGAAGGCTTTGTAACGCGAGTTGAACTTCTCGACGCGACCCGCAGAGTCGAGGATGCGCTGCTTGCCCGTGTAGAACGGGTGTGAAGCAGATGAAATCTCGACGTCGATGACCGGGTAGGTCTGGCCGTCGAGTTCGATCGTCTTGTCGCTGGTCGCGGTCGAACGCGTCAGAAAGGTCTCACCGGAGGCGAGGTCGCGGAAAACGATCGGCGCGTAGTCCGGGTGAATGTCTGACTTCATGGCGAATCCTTGGCTGTAGAGAGTGTGAGAGAAAAACTGTGGCGAAGACCGAAAGTCTTGCGGAAGCCGACTCACAACTCTACCAGAGTCAAAACGGGTGGTCGAGCCGAGGGCGAGTCAGGATGCTCGCGCGGCGAAGCGACCCTTGGAGGTTGTCAGTTCAAGGGGAATGTCAAAAGTCTTTGAAAGCAGAGCGGCAGTAACGACATCGGCGAGTTTGCCCTTCGCGACCACCTTGCCCTTGGACAGCAGGAGAGCGTTGGTGAACCCCTGCGGGATTTCTTCGACGTGATGAGTCACCATGACCATGGCAGGCGAGCTCGACGACTGCGCGAATCCGCTGAGCAGACCCAGCAATTCTTCGCGGGAGCCGAGGTCAAGGCTCGCCGCTGGCTCGTCCAGCAACAGAAGCTCGGGATCGGTCATGACTGCGCGCGCGATCAGAACACGTTTCTGCTCGCCGTCACTCAGTCCGCCAAACCGGCGATCGACAAAGTCGCCGAGTTTCCACTCGCCGAGAACACGACGCGCGCGAGCGATGTCGATGTCCTCGTAGTGTTCGTTCCAACGGCCGGTCACCGAGTAGGCGGCTGTCATCACAACGTTGAGCACTGTCTCGTCGCCGGGAATTCGGCGGCTCATGGCCGAGGAGACGAATCCGATACGCGATCGAAGGTCGAAGATATCGACTTTGCCCATCGTCTGGTCGAGGAGCTTCGCCTTGCCCTTCGACGGATGAACGAGAGCGGCAGCAATCTGCAGCAGAGTTGTCTTTCCGGCTCCATTGGGCCCGAGAATCACCCAGCGTTCGGTGCCGTCGACCGTCCAGGAGACCTTGTCGAGGATCGTGTTGCCATCGCGAACGATCGACACATCGGTGAACTGGAGGGCTGTGGCCATGGTCATTCCAGCCTAGATGAGCGAGGAGTAGATCTCTTTCGTGCGGAGCGCTATGCGGTCCCAGCTGAACATGGTCTCGGCTCTCGCCCGCCCCGCCGCACCCATTTTCTTGGCCAGCTTCGGATTCGACACAACGGCCGTCAGGGTTTCGGCGAGATCGGCGACAAACCGGTCGGGGTCGAGCGGGGTGCCCGTTCCGTCAGTAGCCTGCTCGATCGAAACGAGTCGACCGGTAACGCCGTCGGCTACAACCTCGGGGATGCCGCCGGTCGCGGTTCCGACAACGGCAATTCCGCAGGCCATCGCCTCGAGATTCACAATTCCGAGCGGCTCATAGATCGACGGGCAAACGAACGTCGTTGCGCTGGTCAGAACAGCGCGCAGCTCGGTCTGACCGAGCAAACGGTCGATCCAGACGACGCCGGTGCGGAGCAGCTGCAGTGCGGCCACGCCTTCGCGTACTTCTTCCAGGATTTCGGGCGTGTCGGGTGCACCCGCGCAGAGCACGAGTTGAACGTCGGGTGGCAGAAGCGCTGCAGCACGAAGCAGGTACGGCAGGCCCTTTTGGCGCGTGATTCGACCAACGAACACAACTGAGGGGCGGGTTGGGTCGATGCCGAGAGCCCGCACAAGCTCTTCGTCGGGATTCGGCTTCCAGGCGTCAAGATCGATGCCGTTATAGACGACCTCAACCCGCGCGGGGTCGAGAGAAGGATACGAGCGCAGGATGTCCCGGCTCATGCCCTCACTGACTGCAATGATCTTCGCCGCGCCCTCGAAAGCCGACTTTTCCAGCCAGCTCGATAGCCGGTATCCGCCACCGAGCTGTTCTGCTTTCCAGGGTCGAAGCGGCTCGAGGCTGTGCGCGGTGACGACGTGCGGAATTCCGTAGAGCAGCGAGGCCACATGCCCCGCAGCGTTGGCGTACCAGGTGTGCGAGTGCACCACATCGGCACCCTCGACATCACGGGCCATTTGCAGGTCGACACCGAGAGTCGCAAGAGCGGGGTTCGCTCCACCAAGGTCAGACGGCACCAGGTACGACGAAACATTCGCCTCGTCGCGCGGCATCCCGAAGGCGCGGACGCGAACATCGACCTTCTGCTTGCGCAGGCTGCGAACCAGTTCGGCGACGTGCACACCAGCCCCGCCGTAGACCTCTGGCGGATATTCACGGCTCAGAAGGTCGACTCGCATGGTTAGACGCTAGTACAGCCACGAGGGAGGTCATACTCTGAGGATGTGCTGTCAAAGAAGATCTTCGGAATAGTACTTGCTGGTGGCGAGGGCAAACGGCTCATGCCGCTCACTGCCGACCGCGCCAAACCCGCAGTGCCATTCGGCGGTGGATATCGCCTCATCGATTTCGCGCTGAGCAATCTGATCAATTCGGGGTTGCGACAGATCGTCGTTCTGACCCAGTACAAATCGCACAGCCTCGACCGTCACGTCTCGCAGACCTGGCGGCTCGATGGAATCACGAGCTCCTATGTCGCATCCGTACCAGCCCAGCAAAGGCTGGGAAAGCGGTGGTTTGCAGGATCGGCCGACGCGATTCTGCAGAGCCTCAATCTGCTTCGGGATGAGCGACCGGACATCGTTGTCGTTGTCGGAGCCGATCACGTGTACCGGATGGACTTCGCACAGATGATCGAGGCGCACATCGACTCTGGTGCTGGCGTTACGGTTGCCGCCATTCGCCAGCCGATTGGCCTCGCGGATCAGTTCGGTGTCATCGAGCTGGACAAAAAGGATCCGCGTCGCATCGCCGCCTTCATTGAGAAGCCAAAGAATGCGGTGGGCTTGGCCGATTCGCCCCACGAGGTTCTCGCATCCATGGGCAACTACGTCTTCGACGCCAACATTCTGATCGAGGCGGTGATCCGTGACGGCGAGAACGCCGACTCGAACCACGACATGGGCGGAGACATTGTTCCAGACTTCGTTTCTCGCGGCGAAGCGGCTGTCTATGACCTCAACAACAACGTGGTGCCCGGCTCCACAGAACGAGACCGCTTCTACTGGCGAGATGTGGGAACGATCGATTCGTTCTTCGATGCCCATCAGGACCTCATTTCCGCCCTCCCGATCTTCAACCTGTACAACCAGGACTGGCCGATCTTCAGTCAGCAACTGAACTCGCCCCCCGCAAAGTTCGTTCGGGATGCCAAGGGTAATCTCGGCACGACCATCGATTCGATTGTTTCTCTCGGAACGCTGATCTCTGGCGGCCATCTGGAACGCAGCGTCATCGGCTCCTGGTGTGTTGTGGACTCCGGAGCGACTGTTGTCGACACTGTCGTGTTTGATCGCGTGCGCATCGGGGCCGACGCTGTGGTTCGTCGTGCAATTCTCGACAAGGATGTTGTCATCAGTGCAGGAGCAACGGTCGGCGTCCATCACGATGATGATCGAGCTCGCGGCTTTACTGTTACGGATAGTGGCATCACTGTCGTCGGCAAGGGTGTGCTGGTCGAGTAGGCTCACGCCGACAGTCCTCCTCGGACGCTCATCCGCCCAACAGACCCAAAGGCCACCGATCCTATGGCGCGCTTCCTAGTCGTTCTCGACGTCGATTCGACCCTGATCGAGAACGAGGTCATCGAGCTCCTTGCAGAGCAGGCCGGATCCCTCACCGAGGTTTCCGCCATAACGTTTCGCGCGATGAACGGCGAGCTCGACTTTGAGGAGAGCCTCCGATCACGCGTCGCGACGCTGCGCGGTTTGCCCGAATCGGTGTTCGAGACGGTCGGCGCACAGGTCACGGTGACCGAGGGCGTCCCCGCGATGATTGCGGGCATCCAATCGGCCGGTGGTCGCGTAGGCGTGGTGTCAGGGGGCTTTCACGAGGTCGTTGACCCGGTTGCCTCTCGACTCGGCCTGAACTACTGGCGGGCGAATCGGCTCGAGGTGATCGACGGCAAGCTCACCGGCGGCCTCAGCGGGCCCGTCATCGACGCCGAGGCGAAGGCATCCACTCTTCGCGAGTGGGCCGCAGACTTCGGTGTGCCGCTCACGCAGACGGTGGCGGTCGGTGACGGGGCAAACGATCTGCCCATGATGGCCATCACCGGGCTCGCCGTCGGTTTTGACGCGAAGGCGCCCGTGCGCGATGAGGCGAACGTGATCATGGATCGTCGCGATCTCTCCCAGCTGCTGCCGCTGCTAGGCCTGCGCGGATAGAGCCAGCTGGCTCAGTGCCCCATTCCGAGGCCGCCGTCGACCGGGATAACTGCGCCAGAGATGTAGGCGGTGTCGTCGCTGGCCAGCCAGGCGATCACCTTTGCTACCTCGCTTGCGGTGGCAAAACGGCCTGCGGGGATGGACTTCTTGTAGTCGGCCTGCGTTTGCTCGGGGAGCTCGGACGTCATATCGGTCTCGATGAAACCCGGTGCCACAACATTGGCGGTGATCCCGCGCGAGCCGAGTTCGCGCGTTACCGAACGGGCTAAGCCGATGAGCCCGCTCTTTGATGCGGAGTAGTTAACCTGGCCCGCCGAGCCAAGAAGACCAACGACGCTCGAGACGAGAATGATGCGACCGAACTTCGCCTTGAGCATCCCCTTCGACGCCCGCTTCACTACCCGGAATGCACCGGCCAGGTTGGTATCCACAACTGTTGTGAAGTCCTCGTCGGACATCCGCAGCAGTAGTGTGTCGCGGGTCATGCCGGCGTTTGCGACAACGACCTCGATCGGCCCGAGCTTCTCCTCGATCTCCGCGAACGCTGCGTCGAGACTTGCGCCGTCAGTGACGTCCGCACGCACAGTGAGAGCACCTGCGGGGCCCTCGCCAGATCGGGCCGTGACAGCCACTCTGTGGCCGAGGCTCAGAAATTCCTCCGCGATAGCGAAGCCAATGCCACGGTTTCCGCCGGTGACCAAAACGGTGCGCTGAGTCGTCATGGCTCACAAGCCTAATGCGCAGGCAAGGCGACGTAGGCTGGGGGTGACGATGAAAAAGCAGCCGATCCAGTCCGCGACATCGCTCCCGCCTTCGCCCGACGCCGAGCGAAAAACGCGCATGCTCAAATACACGGCAGCGATGGTTCTTCGGCTCATCTGCTTCGTGCTTGCTCTAGTAATTCCACTCGGCTGGTGGACGATTTTCCCGATCGTGGGTGCCGTTGTTTTGCCGTATATCGCGGTGGTTCTCGCCAACACGGTCATCCAGTCGAAGGTCACCCCGGTAGAGCGTCCGGGCAGCCTCGTTCCGGTGTCACTCCCCCACAGCTCGGGTGTCGATCGATGACACTCGGCGGTACCGGGTTCGACGATGGCTCCTCGCGCACCTGTTCTCGGGCAGGCTGCACAGTCGCGGCGACCACCACCGTGAACTGGCGGAACCCGCGTATCCACTCGCTCGATCGCGTCAAGGTGTGGCTGGCCTGCGACGAACACGCCGACTACCTGCGTGACTATCTCGCCGCGCGCGACTTTCCCGTGCTGGTTGCTCCGCTGGGCACCGTTGTTGAATCGGTGCCGTCGCCGTCATCCGCCCCCGTCACCCTGTAGCACCAGAGCCGGTCGCAATGAGGGACTTTCTCGCCAAGTGGCGATTCGCTGCGCAGCGTCGGTGGTTCACCTACCTCGGCATGGCGATTATCTTCGCGGTGGCCTGCGTGCTTCTGTCGCGTTGGCAGTTTGGACGCAATCAGGAGACGGTCGCGGCGAACTCACTCGTCAACCACAACTACAACGCGGCCGCGGTTGCGCCGTCGGTGCTGCTGCCAACCAAGTCTTCGTATGTCGCCAGGTACGAGTGGCGCACGGTATCTCTGACCGGCGAATACCTCTCGTCGAAGCAGTTGCTCGTACGTGATCGCGTGCTCGGCAATAATCCCGGTTTCGAGGTTCTGACGCCGTTTCGGGAAACCAATGGCGACATCTTCATCGTCGATCGCGGCTGGGTTCCGATCGGCAGCAAGCAGACGGCACCCGACGTTGTGCCGCCGGCGCCCACTGGACTCGCTCACGTCACGGCTCGAATCCAGCAGAGCGAGACGGTTCTGCCCGGTCGCGTCGCACCTGCGGGCCAGGTTTCGGAGATCAACCTGCCGACCGTGGCTCGGATGACCAACCTCACTAGCGTCTACACGGGCGCCTACGGCCTCCTCGCGAGTGAATCGCCCAAACCGGCGTCACGCCCCATCGCCGCTGCCAAACCCATTCTGGATTCTGGGCCGTTTCTTTCGTACGCGTTCCAGTGGATCCTGTTTGCCGTCGCGGGCTTCGGTGGTCTCGGCTGGGCGCTCCGTCAGGAGTATCTGGCTCGCAACGCCGACGATCCGGTCGAGAAGAGTCGCGCTAATGAGCGTGCGCGCAAAGCTCGCAAGCGTGCGCCGACGGATGCCGAGATCGAGGACGCGCAGATCGCTAACTCGGGGCGGTAGCGCGCGAAACGAGAAGCTACGCCAGCGAGATGAGATCCGCGTAGTCGGGGTTCCAGTGGTCCTCGACGCCGTCGGGCAGGATGAGAACCCGCTCCGGGTTGAGCGCCTCGACCGCACCCTCGTCGTGCGAGACGAGAACCACG
>JADGOT010000026.1 GCA_017882805.1 Glaciihabitans sp.
CACCGTCCTCGTCGAGAAGGCGCACCCCGAGCGCGGCAAGGGCGCCAGCACCACCGTCGGTGGACGAGCTACCGCCGATCGCGAGAATCAGCCGCTGGGCTCCACCGGAGAGCGCGGCAGCAATGAGTTCTCCATAACCGAACGTGTGGGCGTCGAACGGCAGCAGCGGATCGAGCAGTGTCAGCCCGCTCGCACGCGCCAGCTCGACCACTCCGGTCCCGTCGGGCAGCAGCAGCCATTCGGTGTCGACCGGACCGTTATCGGGGCCGAGCACGCGCGCGGGCATCCAAGTGGAACCCGCAACTGCGCCGGCGAACGTGTCGAGTGTTCCCTCGCCGCCATCGGCCATCGGCAGAAGCATCAGGTCATCGTCGGGGCGAATGGATGCCCACCCGCGGGCGATCGCGGCGGCAGCGGCCCCCGCCGATGCCGTTCCCTTGAACGAGTCGGGGGCGATCACGACGCGGGTCACGCTCCTATCGTGGCACGACGGCGAGGCAGCCAACTCTCTAGGCTGGGCTCATGGATTCCGACACCATCGGCATCGCGGTCGCACAGTTTGCTCCCTCGACCGATTTCGCCCTTAACCTCGATCTCATCGGAGCGCTGGCGACGACCGCGGTCGCTCGCGGCGCGAAGCTGGTTGTCTTTCCCGAGTACTCCTCCTACTTTTCGCCAGTCCTCGGCCAGGACTTCGTCGATGCTGCGCAGTCGCTCAATGGCGAGTTCGTGGCCGGCATTCGGACTCTCGCGACCGAGCTGGACATTTTCGTCGTGATCGGCCTCGTCGAGCGAATCGCCGATCCCGCGCGCTTCTCGAACACGCTCGTGGCAATGTCACCTGCGGGTGACATCGTCGCGACCTACCGCAAGCTGCACCTCTACGATGCCTTTGGCGACAAGGAGTCGACCTGGGTTCGCCCGGGTGACATCGAGCCGCCACAGGTCTTCCCCTTCCACGGTTTCACGGTCGGTCTGCAGACCTGCTACGACCTGCGCTTTCCCGAGATAACGCGGCGCCTGGTCGACGCGGGCGCGAATCTCGTGCTGGTCCCGTCGGAGTGGGTGCGTGGCCCACTCAAAGAACACCACTGGCGAACCCTGGTCACGGCGCGCGCCATAGAGAACATCCTGTATGTCGCCGCTGCCGACCAAACGCCGCCAATCGGCGTCGGAAACAGCATGATCGTCGATCCAATGGGTGTCGAAATCGCGACTCTCGGCGAGGTTTCGGATGTGGCAGTTGCGAGCGTTTCGCTTGCACGCATCGAGCAGGTGCGCACTCTCAACCCGGCTCTGGCGCTCCGCCGATTCGGAATTACCGAAAGATAGCCTCCCCGCCGTGACCCCGGAAAGCGGGTAGCGCGCGGTCTGTCTACTCCCTACCAAAGGGACGTAAAGTTGAGCAGTAGCGGTTGGGAGGCTGCGCATGGGGGAAACCGCGTACCGTGTTTTGGTCGTCGATGACGACCCCGACGTCGCGCTCTACACCAGCACTGTGCTCGAGCGGCGCGGTGGCTGTGAGGTGCGAGCCATCACCAACCCCACCATGGCGCGCTCTGCGGTCGACGAATTCCGGCCAGATGTGGTCGTCACCGACATCGAGATGCCCGGGATGACCGGTCTTCAGCTCATCGAGCAGCTTCGTGCTGATCAGCCCGACCTTCCGATCATCGTCATGACGGCGCACGTGTCGGTCGACTACGCCGTCGGCGCGTTGCGCAGCCAGGCTGACGAGTTCCTCGTCAAGCCGTTTAGCTCCCCGGATCTCATCAGCGTCGTTCAGCGTCTCGCGTCACAGGGTCGCGCGAATCGTGAGGCAGGCCGACCGCGCGAGTATGTGCTCGCCGTTGGGGCGCATCCAGACGACGTCGAGATCGGCGTTGGCGGCATCCTCGCCGCGCACCGCGACGCGGGAGACACCGTCGTGATTCTCACGATGTCGCGCGGGGCAAAGGGCGGCGAGCCGGATGATCGCCAAAACGAGTCACTCCAATCTGCGGACCTGCTCGGCGCGCGACTCTTTCTCGAGGACCTCGTCGACACCGAGATCACCAGCACGGGTCCCACGATCGCGATCATCGAGCGCGTGATCAAGCAGGTCAACCCGACCATTGTCTATACCCACAGCATCCATGACCGTCATCAGGATCACCGGGCGGTCCATGAGGCTGTTGTTGTTGCCGCGCGCGCGGTCGACACCGTCGCGTGCTACCAGAGCCCCTCATCCACGGTCGACTTCCGCCCGTCCCGGTTTGTGTCGATTGATGGCTTTACGAGCAAGAAGATCGAACTCCTGCAGTGTTTCCAGTCGCAGGCGAACATTCGTCAGTACCTCGAACCGGACTTCGTGCTCGCGACCGCCCGCTATTGGTCCCGATTCTCGAGCGGCAGCGAGAGCTGTGAACCGCTTGAGATCATCCGAGACGTTGACGACCTCTCCGTTCAATCGCGTTCACGTCCGGTGGTGAACCGGCGAACGCAGGCTGGGAGCGCGACATGACTCGCGTACTCGTGACGGGTGTTGGAGGCCCCGCCGGAGTAGCAGTGCTTCGTTCCCTGGTGAAGCGATCTGATGTTGAGGTGTTCGCCGGCGACATGGACGGCTGGGCCAGCGGGCTCTA
>JADGOT010000212.1 GCA_017882805.1 Glaciihabitans sp.
GGTTCTTCATGACCATTCCCGAAGCGGTGCAGCTCGTCATTTATGCGGCCGCGATCGGCCGACCCGGCGAGGTCCTAGTGCTTGACATGGGCGCGCCGGTACGCATCTCCGATTTGGCACGCCAGCTAATGGACCTCGCGGGACGGTCAACCGACATCGTCTATACGGGCCTCCGCTCGGGCGAAAAGCTGCACGAGGAACTCTTCGGTGCCGGGGAGCGTGACCACCGACCCATGCATCCTGCGATTTCGCACGTCGCGGTGCCGCCTCTGGGCCCGGGAGAAGCGACGGCGCGCGCGACGAGCGTGGGGACGGTCAATGCGCTCATCGAGCTCACGACGAATTCGCTCGCCAACAGCGCGCGCGTGGCCACAAGAATCGTCGCCGATCAGGACTGGAGGCCGCAAACGGTATGAGCATCATGACCAGTCGCGACAGTTTCCTACGATTCGCGCAGCCGACCATCGACGAATCGGATGTCGAGGAGGTCGTCGCGGTGCTTCGCTCCGGATGGCTGACATCGGGCCCGCAAATTCAGGGATTTGAAAAGGAATTCGCAGCGGAGGCGAACGCCGCGGCTGCGCTCGCTGTCAGCTCCGGCACCGCGGCCATGCACCTTGCGCTGACCGCGATGCGTGTCGCAGCAGGTTCAGCGGTGATCACCACCCCGCTAACGTTCTGTTCGACGGCACACGTAATCGAACAAGTCGGGTGTCGGCCATTCTTCGTCGACGTCGAACCGGAGACGTTGAATCTGGATCCGTTCGAGATCCGCAAAGTCTTGGAAGCGGGGCGGCAAGACTTCGGGGCGATCCTGCCCGTGCATTACGGAGGCCATCCCTGCGAGCTCGACGAGATACTCGATCTAGGACGACGGTACAACTTACCCGTCGTCGAGGATGCCGCGCATGCCTTTGGGGCAGCATTCCGAGGAACGCCTATTGGTGAGATCGGCGAGACGGACCAGTCCCGGGCCGCATGCTTTTCTCTGTACGCGACCAAGAACATCACCAGCGGCGAGGGTGGCGTGCTGACCGGGGCCGAGTCCGTGATCGAGGAGGCGCGCCCGTGGAGCCTGCATGGGATGAGTCGCGACTCGTGGCAGCGTTACGGTCCGCGCGGCTCTTGGGAGTACGAGGTCCTCATGCCTGGCTTCAAATACAATATGTCCGACATTCAGGCCGCGCTCGGGCGCGCTCAATTGCGGCGCTGGCACAGCATGCAACAGCGGCGGACCGAAATCGCTTCGCGCTATAGTCAAATGCTGGTCGACATCGAAGAGGTCGAGGCGCCGGAAACTCGGAAATACGTCACTCCTGCCTGGCACCTTTACCCGCTCCGACTGCGGCTGGAAAGCCTGACGATCAACCGCGCGCAGTTCATCGAGGAGCTCCGGCTCCTTAACATTGGGACGAGTGTGCACTTCATTCCGCTGCACCTGCAGCCGTATTACCGGGATCGCTACCAATACGCTCGCGGCGACTTCCCGGTTGCCGTCGCCCAGTTCGACCGGTTGATTTCGCTGCCAATTTATCCGCGCATGACGGACGGCGACGTCGATGACGTCGTCTCCGCCATCCGCGCCGTGATCGCGCGGAATAGGCGACACCAATGATGGACTCGCGCGCTGCCTGGGTTGGCGTGAAGCGTGGCGAAAAGCGGATGGCCGACCTCGTCTTGTGCGCCGCGGCGCTGCCGATTGCTCTGCCACTCGGTGCAGCAATCGCCGTTGCGATCAAGCTTACGAATCCGGGCCCATTCTTTATCGCGCACATCGAGTCGGGCAGGACATGAAGCCGATCGTCGTGCTCAAGTTCCGCACGATGGTGGACGACGGCCGAAGCCCGCGCGTGATCCGGTCGGGAGATCCACGGATCACGCCCATCGGACGTTTTCTGCGCTCGTCTAGACTTGACGAGCTGCCGCAAATCCTGAACGTTCTCCGCGGCGACATGAGCATCGTCGGTCCCCGGCCTGAGGATCCACACTATGTAGCGGCGTATACCAGCGAACAGAGGCAGGTGTTGTCGGTACGTCCCGATGACGAGCCAGGCATTTCTGCAGTTCGGGCACGAGCAGGAATTGCTCGAACGCGAGGCAGCGGCCGACGCCGAGTCGTTCTACGTCACTCGAATTCTTACCCAGAAGCTGCTCGGGGTCAGACCGGCTGGGCGAAGCGGACGGCCAACTCGGAACAATCGGGTTGATCCACGCGCTCATCTCATCCGCGATCTACGGTCGGTCTCCGACGCCGACCCGGCCGGGCAACTCTGGGCCACCGCCATGGCTGACACCCTGACCGCCGCGAACCAGGCCGCGTGCCTTGCCCGCAGCGAAGGACGGGACCGACTGGACGCCGACACCCTGGCCACCGTGCTCAACCACTACCTCGGCGCCCTGGCCAAAGGAACCACCGACAACCTCGGCCAGAGCGGCCTCACCGAATTCGCGGTCGTCCACTCCTACCTGGCCACCGCCCCACAAATGGGGCAAAGACAAATATCAGGTCCTCACCGAACTCTTCACCACCGGCCCCTGGCTACCACCCGCCCTCACCCCCAGCTGAATAGCTACAATGCGAAGTCGATTTCCCCTGGGTCAGCACTCCCGACCCTTACGTGTATTGGGCCCTCGACTTGTTCGGCTCCAGACCACGAAGTAGGGTA
>JADGOT010000213.1 GCA_017882805.1 Glaciihabitans sp.
ATGTCTAAGCCCCGAGCGTTCTAGCCGTTGTTGAGAGCCAGATTGGGCCAAGATGCCGCGAATCGTACACCACGTTCACACCACTCACTCTGTGACTGGTGAAACGCCTCGCAGCCAGTTCGCGATTAAGAGTTTCTACATCAACGACTTATGAGAAGCCGAGAATGGTGTACAATTACGGAAGACCCCCTGAAAACGAAAACGGCAGCCGAGGCCGCCGGAAGTCGTTGATTGCAATGTCTCACATCGGGACGGCGGGATTTGAACCCGCGACCCCCTGAACCCCATACGTCAGAATCACAACCCGCGCGACGCTAAGTTCGCGCCTTTCTTGCGTTTAGCTCCCCTGACTAACCCCCGAAGAACAACCAAAGATAGCTCATCTTTCGGGCTCGACCTACCCCAACCTACCCCCGGCGAAACCCACTCAACTGCCGGTCGGGCACAACCTATCGAACGTAGCAGCGGCCGCCCGATGCACGCAACGGCGGCCGCATGGGCTTTCTTCTCCGGTGCCGCGACGCCCGCACTGCGCGCGAGGCCGGACGGCGGCGCCGCGGCTCAGACACCCTCGCCCGCGCCACTGGAGGTCATCCGGCGTGTCGGCGGCAGCAGCATCGTGGGGCGCGTGGCGGCGAGCGGACACGGCAAGGTCCACATGCACGTGGATGGGCGCGGGGATGTCGTGATCGATTCGGCCGCCGTCGCATCGCGGTCGTCTGTACCGCCCCCGCCTCCTCCTCCCTCGCCGTGATCCGGAACGGGGACGGTCTCAGTGACGCATATATCAACGGTTGTTCCGGGCGTCCCGGGCTCGACGCTCAGCGCCCGAGAGCCCCGTTGGAGCGTTTCGCCCGACGATGTACGCCCTGGGTTCCACTGCGATTGGCACCACCGTGAAGCCGAAGCGCGACGACGAGTTCGACTTGGACTTCGTGCTCCAGGTTGAGTGCTGGAACGGCTCGCCGATGGCCCTCTACGGCGCGGTGTACAGCAGGTTGACGCGCACGGCGTGCACAGTCCCAAGCTCAAGCCGATGCGGCGCTGCGTGCGCATCGAGTACGTGGGCCAGTTCCACCTGGACATCGTCCCCGCGGCGCTGGTCGCGAGCCCTACGCCCACCAACATCCTCATCACGGACTCGACGACACAGTCGTGCGGTCGGCTTCGCAGCCTGACCGTTCTGCACCCGCGATCGCCCGAGGTGAACGCAGAACGGCCAAGCGTCGCGAGGCGATTGCTCGCTTTCGTTCAGCGATTCGGGAATCTCGGCGCACCGTGCAAGTTAGAGCTGCCGGGCGCGGTGCGCTGGGTTCCGCGGCTTCTTCTGAAATAGCCGGCGATCGCCAAGGCTATGCCTTTCGCTCGGCCTTTCCGAATTCCTTCTGGACCTTACCCTTGGCTTGCTCGACGCGACCCTTGATGTGCTCGCTCGTGTCTCCGGTCGCCTTCCCGACATCCCCGCGAACCTTGCCCTCAGTCTCCTTCATCTTGCCCTTCACTTCGTTCTCAATACCGCGCTTTTTCATTTCGTCCATGATCGGCTCCAGTTAGATGTCGTCCCGAACTGATGCAAACCCCGGACCCACATCGTTGAAGTGACAGCGGTCGCGGTTCGCAGCGACAACGGCGAAGATCCGTCAGCCCGCGGAGCTCCTTCGCTTGGCGAGTATTGACCCGCTGGCGCAGACCGACATCCACACCGCTCCCGCCGCGTAGCCGCCGAGCACGTCGCTAGGATAGTGGACGCCCAGGTATAGGCGGCTACCGCCGACCGCCGCCACGAGCACCGCGGCCCCCAGGCGAAGCGACCAGGCCACTCTCGGGCTGGGCCGCGTCACGCTCTCGATCGCGAAAACGGTCATGCCGTATCCGATCAACGAGCCCATCGAGTGTCCGCTCGGGAAGCTGAAGGTGGTGGCGTGCAAATAGGCCGACGCAAAGGGCGGACGGTTCCGATGCACGGCGGTCTTGACCGCCCAGTCGACGACTCCGCCTCCCGCGAACGCGACCACCCACGCTGTTGTCAGTATTCTATCATGCTCGCGCCAGAGCACGATGGCCCCGGCGACGCCAAGCAGGATCATCGCTGGAGGTGAGCCAGCGAGGGAGACGAGTTCCGACGTGATCAAGCCCGGCGGCGACGTGCGCGAGTGAATCCAAGTCGCGGCCGCTCGATCGACGGCCACAACCCCGGCATTGTCGAGCACCGCATCGATCAGCGATCCGAATAGCCACGAGCCAAGCAGGATGACGAGTGCCCCGACGGCGAGGTGCAGGCAGAGATACCTCTTCGCGGGAGCGATCGTCACAACTGCGCGCGAAACCAGTAGGCCAGCCGATCGACCGCAGCAGTCGGCATCGAACGGTGCTCGACGTCGCTGACCGTGACCCGGCGACAGGCCGCGAGATCCAACTCGAACTGTCTCGCTCCTTCCGACGCCAGTTCGGCATCGAATATTAACACGCCGCACTCGGCATTCAGGGCGAACGACCGCGGGTCGAAGTTGATCGACCCGACGGAAAAGATCGCGCGATCGACCACGATGATCTTTGCGTGGACCATCGTGCGCTGATGCTCGTACAGCTCCAC
>JADGOT010000214.1 GCA_017882805.1 Glaciihabitans sp.
ACCATCCGTCTTCGCAATGCAGACTTCACGGTCGAACGCGCCGCCGACGGCGAAGCCGGAGTGCGACTCACGCGCGAGTTCGATCCCGAGTTCGTTCTGATGGACTGGATGATGCCGATCAAGTCCGGAATCACAGCGGTCGAAGAGATCCGCGCCGATCCGACGATCCGCCAGCCGTACATCGCGATGCTGTCCGCGAAGAACGATCCGGATGAAATCATGCTTGCGCGGCAGGCCGGGATCGATGAGTACATCACCAAGCCGGTGCCTGCGCGTGACATCATCGATCGAGTTTCCTCGATCATCGAAAAGCGGAAGCAGCTGGTCTCACAGCTGTTCGGCGAATCCAACGAGTTGTTGATCGCCTAGAGCGCAGGCAGCTAGAAGGCGCGATTCGCTAGCGCTTCGCTTCTCCATCGGTAGTAGAGCGTCCACGGATCCTCGACTCCTTGCGAGAGCATTCGGATGTGCTCGATCAGCTCTTGGTGAGAGTGGAACCACTCGCTTCCGGGATAGCGCGCATCCGCGAATTGCGCGTGGCGCTCCTGCTCGAGCGCCCTATCGCCGCGCTCGAACGCGAGCAGTTCGTCAAACCGCAGCTGCGCCAGACGGCCTCGCGGATTGTGCGACGTTCCGATCTTGATCCGATCGCCGAACCGTAGGTAGTAGACGACATCCACTCGGACCGGCGGAAGATCGGCATCCGCCAGGTCACCGAACCGCCAGCCACAGGTTGCGCAGATCCAGCCCGATGAATCCCGTCGCCCAAGCTGGGTGCCGCACGCCTGACAGGCCGCGGGAAGGTTCGCGATCTCGGCCCTCTTCCCACCCATGTCCCCACGATACGGACGGCCACAGACAGCCCGAACGACAGGGGTGTGTCTTACCGTGTTGGCACGGCAACGGGAGAGAGGAACGGCTGTGGCGGAACCGATTGACGCCTGGTGGCAACGTCGACAGTGGACGAGAAACACTCCAGTGCCGTACCCGGTGGGTACCTACCGCGCAGACTGGGAACGCTACCCCGTGCTGATCCGCCAGTTCCACCCCGACCTCAATCGCGGCATCACGCTGACCCAGATTCCGCCGGCCGCCGAGGTGTTTCTGGTGTGGCAGTGCGAGGTGGGCCACGTGTTCGTCGCGACACCGGATGAGCAGCGCAACCGCCCGGGCGGGCGGCGTCGGCGCTCGGTCTGGTGCCCCATCTGCGCGCAACAGGCGAACCCGCCGCGCATCCGGCCCACGCTTCCGACGCCACCTCCCCCGCGTGCGACCCGTGCCTCGCGACGACGCCGGGATGATCCCAGCACCCGTCTGCCCGGTGACGCATTTTGGAGCGCGGTCGCTCCGGGGCCTGCTTCAGCGGCCGAAGCGGACCTGCGTCAGCGTCTCGGGCTCCGTTTCGACTTCGACCTCTCCTTTAACGCCGTCGCGGTGGCGCGGCCGTTCTTCGACCGCCTCGAGGTCTGGCCAGACATCGTTCTTCCTGACCTGCGAGTCGCGATCGAGTACGACACGGTCGGGCGACACGGGCTTGAGCATGTCGGATCCAAAGAGGAGTCCGACCGGCGCAAAGACCGGGCGCTGCGCGCTGCGCGGTGGGAGGTCATCCGGATCCGGTGCGGAAAACTGCTGCCGATTGGCCCATACGACCTTCACGCATCGGCGGTCACCGAACGGCTAATGGATCGGCTGACGACAACCCTCGCCGAAGTACGAGGCGAGCTCATCGTGCGCTCGTATCTGCGGCGGTAGTAAGAATCACGAGCCGCTGTTCGGGGCACCTCGCGTCTCGTCGGCTATGGTGTGCGTGTGGAGCGTTTCTCCGCGCTGGTGTGCCGGGAAGTCTGGTCGGCGTCAATTTGACGACCGACCTAGGGAGCCTCACGTGAGTCACCTCAACCGCGCAGCGAGCTCGGGATCCCGTCGGTGAATGCCGCCACATCGCTCGCCATCGCGATTCTCCTCATCTCTGTTGCCGTGCTCGCCGCGGTCTTTTCAAACCGGCTGAGCGCGATCATCCGGGTTCCGGCCCCCGCACTCTTTCTTGTCGCGGCCGCGATCGCGGCAAAATTGTTCCCCGCTCTGGGCACTCTGCCTCGGGGCACAGCAGAGGCAATTGTTACCCTCGCGCTGGTCTTCATCCTCTTTGACGGCGGTATGCACATCGGATGGCGCCGGTTCCGCCTGTCCCTGGGTGCAATCACCTGGCTCGGCCTGGCTGGCACCGCCGTGACAGCGGTTGGCGTCGCCGCGACCGCGCACTTCCTGTTCGGAATCGACTTGCGCCTTGCGCTCCTCCTGGGAGCCGCATTGGCGCCAACCGATCCGGCAGTGGTGTTCTCGGTTCTCGGCAAGAAGGAGATCGCTGGCCGCACCGGCACCATCCTTGAGGGCGAGTCGGGCGCCAACGACCCGGTTGGGATCGCGCTCATCGTGAGCCTGCTCGCCGTCACGGGAACGGGCGCGGATGCCGTGGCCAGCGGCGTGAGTGAGTTCGCATTGCAGATGGTCGTCGGCACGGTGGTCGGCGTGGGTGGCGGATGGGGACTGGCGAAGCTCATGCAACGTGTCTCGCTACCCAACGAGGCGCTGTACTCAGTGCGCACCATCGCCTGCGCGACCCTCGTCTACGGTGCAGCCACGCTGCTGCACGGCTCCGGGTTTCTGGCGGTTCTGCTCGCCGGGATTCTGGTCGGCGATGCTCCTGTGCCCTTCAGACACGAGATCCGCCGTTTCAGTGCCGGAATCGCATCGCTCGCCGAAATCGCCGCGTTTACTATCCTCGGGCTCAGTGTGCCGCTTGATGTCGTGCTCGAACCGTGGGTTCTGTGGACCGGTCTCGCAATTTCAGCCCTGCTCATCCTTGTGATTCGGCCCTTGTTTGTTGGGCTGCTGCTCATCCCGATCCGGCTCCGACTCGGGGAGCGAGCATTCGTGCTGTGGGCCGGCCTCAAGGGCGCGGTGCCCATCCTTTTGGGCATGTTCATCCTCGATGCGCACATCCCGGGTGCAGGGCGTATCTACGGGATCATCTTCGTCGTCGTCCTCGCATCGGTCGTCGTTCAGGGCGGATTCGTACCGCTTTTCGCCCGCCTGTTCAAGGTGAGGATGCGGGTCGTGGAGCCGGAGCCCTGGGCGTTGGGTCTACGGTTTCGCGAGCGACCAGAGGGCCTGCGAGAGTTCGTTGTCAAACCGACTTCGGCCGCAGATGGTGCCACGATCGATTCGCTGTCCCTGGGGGACTCAGGTTGGATCAGCCTCATCCGCCGGGACGGCAAACTGTTGCAGGTACGGGGATCAACACGCTTCGTGGCGGGAGACGTCGTGCTCGCACTCGGCGAGAACACCGCGAACCTCGACCACATCTTCGGACTTCCGCCGAAATAGTTCGATGCGCTTCGCTTGTGTCGGGCATGGTGAGATTATCGATCATGCACAAAGTGAGTGGGATCGGGGGGTTCTTCTTTCGCGCTAAGGATCCAGAAGCGCTCGACCGCTGGTACTTCGAGAATCTTGGGATTGACCCGGTTCCGATGACCGAGGGCGCGAAGTCCTGGCGTCAGGAGGCCGGAGAGACAGCGTTCACTTCGATGGAGGGCACGGTTGACCAGTTCGGTGTTCCGGAGGCGAACTGGGCGATCAACTTTCGCGTGTCAGACCTCGACGGCATAGTCGAGCAGCTGCGAGCTAATGGTAACGAGGTCCTGGTCGACCCGACCACCTACTCCATGGGTCGATTCGCGTCGCTCGCGGATCCCGAGGGGAACCCCATCCAGCTTTGGCAACCCGAGGACGCTCAGAGCAGCTAGATCGCGGTCACGCCGAAGCGCCCGGCTCGCACGGTGATGGTCTCGGCGAGCGCGAGCCGGGGCTTGTCACTGCCGTCGCGAATGATCTGACCTCCCCGGTTAAATTCATCGAGAAACTTCTGCGCCCAAGCAACATCAGTTGGGGAAGGGCTCATGCATTCGTTGATGACATTGGGTTGCTCAAGATCCAGGCATAGCTTGCCCGTCATACCCAGCGACACCGAAACGGCGACCTGCTCGCGGAGTTGCGGGTGGCTGGTTCCTACAGTCGGCCCGTCGACTGGTCCGGGAAGATTTCCGATTCGGCTCGCCACGACAAGTCGTGATCGCGGATAAGCCATTGCAAGATTGTCATTCCCTGTTCCCGTGTCCCGACGATAGTCACCGCTGCCGAAGGCGAGTCGGAATGAACCGTCGGCACAGGCAATCTCGGTGGCAGCCTCGACACCAAGTGCGGACTCGATTAGCGGTATCACGGGGACCGCGGCGCCTAGTCGGTGAAAAGTTTCACTCACCTCGCTGGCGGATTCTGACTTCGCGAGCATCACCCCGGCGAGGCTCGCGACGCCGACCAGAGCGTCCACGTCGTCCGCCCAGAAAGTTGTAGCGACCGCGTTGATTCGAACCCACGCCCGGTTTCTGCGGCCAAGGTAGTCGACGACTGCCTCACGGGCTGCATCCTTGTAGGACGGATCAACCGCATCCTCAAGGTCGAGGATGACCTGGTCGGCTCTCGAGGAAGCCGCCTCGTCGAAACTGAACGGAGCGCTGGCTGATGCTCCGACCAGCAGCCAGGAGCGTGCGTCCTCCGAACCAACTCGTGTTGGCGCGGGGTGGTCGACACGAAGCGCCGGGGTATCCGCGAACATCGTTCTCTCCGTTCGATAGTGCGAGTACGGAAGGCCCTGCGCGGGACTCCGCACAGGGCCGACCGTACTGTTAGCCGTTTGCGCCCGCGGGCGTGGTGGTGGCTTTCAGGCCCTCCAGCTTGAGAGCCGCAATGGCGTACTTGTTGGTGAAGGTGTCAGCGATGGTAAATCCCGACAGATCGACACCGTTCGCCTTCTCCATGGCGGCGATTACCTTGGGCCCACCAGCCGGCATGATGCCGTCCGGAAGGAACTGCCCCTTGTCGGTGGTCAGGCCGGCGACGTACTGAGCCTTCGAGATCGTGGCGTTCGAAACGAACTCCGCTGGCAGCTTGTCGGCGATCTGGGCTGCCGTGTGGGTGCTGATCCAGTGCATGGTCGCGACCAGCGCGTCCACGACCTTCTGCGCCTCACCCTCGTGAGAGATGACCCAGTCGCTGCGAGCGAGCAGACCAGCCGCCGGCCAGTCTCCGCCAAGCGCCTTCTGTGCTCCTGCCGCCGTAGCCAGGTCGATGGCGGAGTATGCCAGCTTCTTCGAGGTCAGCGCCCCGACAGTCGGTTGGGTCGTCATGACGCAGTCAGCCGAACCCCGCTGGATCGCGGCGATTGCGGTCGCGCCGGCCCCGACGGCAAGCGTCGTGTACCCGCTGTGCTGGACGCCGGCCTTGGATGCGATGAACTGGGTCAACTCATCCGTTCCCGAACCGAGGTCGGTGACGCCGAGGGTCTTGCCCTTGAAGTCTGCGGCCGACTTCACGCCGCTCTTCGTGCTGCACATCTCGCGTTCGCCCGGCGCACCAGACAGTTGGACGAGGTTGATCACGTCCTTGCCCTTCGACTGGAAGTCGAACGTGTGGATGTACCAGGCACCGGCCAGGTCGACCTGACCGGACGCCATCGCATCCTCGGCGCCGACGCCGCCGTTCTGCTCGGTCGATAGCTCCATGTTGATGCCGTACTTCTTGTAGAAGCCAAGGCTCTGGGCGAGCTGGTAGGGCAGGTAGATCTGCTTGTCGATGCCTCCGACCATCATCTTCACGGTGGGCAGGGGACCGGCACTCGTTTTCGTAGAGGTAGAGCTGGGACTTCCCGTGCTGCAGGCCGCGAGGGTTAGCGCAAGTGCGCCAGCGGCAACAACAGCGACGATGCTGTGTTTTCTCATGGTTGTACTCTTTTCCTTTCGTGAATCCCGGGATCCCGGGCGTCTGTGGGGTGGAGGAAACGGTGGAATTCGGAGGGACGACTCAGATCGCCTGCGCCTCGGAGCGGTTGGGGGGACGCCAGCGCAGAAGCGAGCGCTCCAGCAGGGTGATCAGGAACTCAGCCGCGAGCGTCACGACGGCCGTGATGACCATGCAGGCAAATACGGTGTCCGGGTCAAAGGTGCCCTGAGCCGTACTGATGATCAGGCCGATACCGTGCGTTGCGCCGAGAACCTCCGCGACGAGAGCGCCGATGATCGCGAAACCAAACGCGGTGTGCAAGCTCGCGATGATCCAGGTCATGGCGGATGGAATCGTGACGTGACGCGCCACCTGAAGGGGCGAGGCTCCGAGGACCCGCACGTTGGCGACCACATTCTGGTCCACCTCGCGCACCCCCTGGAAGGCATTGAAGAAGACGATGAAGAAGACCAATACGGCCGCGAGAAGTACCTTCGGGAATACCCCCAGACCGAAAGCCACGATGAAGATCGACCCGAGCACAATCCGGGGCACCGAGTTCACGATCTTGATGTACGGACCCAGAACTGCCGCGAGATACCGATTCGAGCCCAGCAGGATACCCACCACGACTCCGACGATGGTCCCCAGCAGGAACCCCAACAGCGCCTCCTGCACTGTGACCCAGAGGTTTTCCCAGATCGTGCCGAAGGCAGTACCCACGGTGAAGAGATGAACCAGGCTGTTCCAAATTCCGGACGGCTGGCCAAAGAAGAACTTGTCAACCCAGCCGACTGCCGTGAACCACTGCCAGCCGCCGATCACGACGACGATGACGAGGGCGCGACCAATCCAGACCCAGATCGTGCGTCGTCTCTGTTCACCGCGAGCGGATAACTGAAGTTCGGCCGCCTGATCTATCAGCAGGTAGGCGCCGTTGATCTGGGATGTCATGCTGCCGCACCTGCCGTCCGTGC